>JBGURN010000258.1:0-2127 GCA_045131955.1 Bacteroidaceae bacterium | reverse complement strand
TTCGACCATGTTCCGGGGAAGCATGTTTTCCTGCCTCTTTGCACGGCTGCAGTTCTTCCAGTCGCTGAGAGAGATCTCGGAGATCCCCCAGCTGTTGATGATATTGACGGCTTCCGACTGTTTCAGACCATCCAGAGCAGGTATCTGATACAGTCCGGAGCGGTAGCCCATAAGTATCGACAGCAGGATCTTCCGGTCAAGGTTTTTTCCTATATATCCCTTCGTCTTGATAGACGACTTGACCTTAACACGCTCAAGGTCAGCGGAGACCTTGACGCAGCTCTCATTCTTCATGGTCTTACGATAGTTCAAGAATTCTTCTGCATCGTTGAACGGCCTCGTATCAAATTCAGCGATGACAGTGTCGACCGAATACCGCCCGTCTGCGCTGTCGTAGTGCACAGGTGTGTCAACAGCTGTCTCCACGATAGGACACCTTTTGTAATCGAAGTTCATAGACAGTTGGCGGATGATATCTGTGACGTGGAAATCGTGTTTGCGTTCAACAATCTCAGAGAACTCCGTCCACACCTTGGTGGGGCACTGCAGCCGTCCTTCCCGTGACAGAACAGCAATGATATAGGCGTCCCGGTCTGCACGGCTGTCCTTGACTTCACCGGTCACATAGGAATTATGGGCCAGCACGCCGCCGTCGTTTACAGCTACGTTCCCGCGGGTGGTTATGTTAAGGAGCGTGTCGTTAAAATGCTTGGGTTCCCATACCTGGTTCGCCTCACAGGCTTCACGGGTCTGGTTGAGAACATAGCGGCCTTCCTGGAATATCCGTGCAAACCCGTGGGCATCCAGGTTCCTGACGACATCAGTAGGCGCGTCGGTGATAAATCCGTCGGTCGTTACGGAGTACACATGATACCCCTTATCGTGAAGTTGGTTGATGCATGCGATAAGCATGCATCGCACAAGGGCGGTCGTATAAGAAGCGTGGTAAGGGCTTGTAACGGAAGAAGGCTCGGAATCTTCCCGGCGCAGGGTCTTGGCACTGTATCTTGTTTTGGGGCTCACGTTCTGCGCTGTCTTCCCATAACAGGAATTCACCATCGTTTTTAGGCTCTTTTCAACAAGAGGGTTGTCTTTGTATTCAATCTTTGCCCTCATCCGGTCCTGTACGAGGGTCGTGACTGCATAAGAGAGGCACTGCGAAGGCTTTCCGTCCTCACGCTGCAGCATTCGGCATGTAAAACCCCTGAAGACTCTGATCCGAGCACCGAGCTGAAGGGCCAGATACATGTCAGGGCCGGTCATGTAGACGTTCCTGCCGTGGCGGGGATATATTTTCAGCCCCCCTTTAACAGGGACAGGGATATTGGGACAATAGCAGCTGTCCGGGAAATCAAAATCGCCCACAGCAACAGCAGGAATCAGAGGGCTTGTCAGATCCTGCCATGACAGCTCGTAATTCCGGGGGAAATCTCTTACATGCTGTTCCCAGTCGATGTCGATTATGCAGGCCATTGCCGTCGGATAGGCATTCTGAAGATCATAATCAGTTGTCTGGTCTGTGATCCAGCCTATGAAAAACGAGGTGTTGAACCCTCCGGTATAAGCCTCTTCAAAATACTCTGAGACCAGCTTGGCATCAGGGTTGTCTCTTATAGGTACATAACGTGTTGCCTTAAGGAATTTCATGCATTCGTCTTTTGACATCTCGACTCCTTCGTCTAACATCTCCAGCCCCCTGTAGATCCTGTCATAATCAGCTCTTCTGGAGACGCCCAAGTACCGCTTGATGCTGCCGTACATTGATGATGCTGCAGCGCTTGACAGGGTCATGGGTATGCGGTGGTTGCAGCAGAAAAGCTCAGAGCAGAAGGAGACCACGATGTCAGAATCATTGACCGCATAGTTGTAATATGCTACAGGACGGTGGACAGCAAATGCGGCCATGTTCTCGATAGCGCCTTTTGGCAGCTCGATCTTGGGGCGGCCTATCACGCGGCCGAGGGCCTTAAGGGATTTATTGTCTGCCGGGGTCAGGCCCAGAGTATCCCGTACACAGAGGCTGATCAGCCAGTAATAGTTGTAATGGCGGTCATTTTCGGCCTTGATGAGCACCTGCTCGGTGGTCATCCAGCCGCCCTGGATCTCTCCGAGTTTCCGGAGGATATC
>JBGURN010000257.1:0-1960 GCA_045131955.1 Bacteroidaceae bacterium | reverse complement strand
TTCAAGTATGTGCTCTCCAGATTCCGGACACGTTGAATGACGTCCCCGTGACCGCCATCGGCAGTAATGCGTTTGCTGATTGCCCCCTAACCAGCATAACTGTTCCCGACGGCGTCACGACGATAGGAGATGACGCGTTTTATAACTGCTCTTTCCTGACTACCGTCATCCTGCCCGACAGTGTGGTCTCCCTGGGTAGAAATCCATTTAGGGATTGTTCAAGGTTAACCGATATTCAGGTATCGCCAGACCATCCCGCCCTGACTGTGATCGATGGTGTACTGGTTGAGAAGAATACCCAAAAGCTGATCTGCTATCCCCAGGGCAAAACCCAAAGCAGCTACGCCATCCCTCAAGGTATTCAATGGATCGGAGAGTATGCGTTAAACAAATGTAATTCTCTGACTAGCATCACCATTCCCGACAGCGTCACAACCATAGGCGACTATGCGTTTGCTGGATGCCGCATGACCAGCATCACCATTCCCGACAGCGTCACAGCCATTGGCGATTTTGCGTTTGCTGGGTGCCCACTAACCAGCATCACCATCCCCGATAGCGTTGTTGACCTGGGTAGGAATCCATTTAGGCTCTGTATAAAGTTAACCACTATCCAGGTATCGCCGGTCCATCCCGCCCTGGCCGTTATCGACAATGTGCTATTTGAGAAAGCCACCAAGACGCTGATCTGTTATCCTCTGGGCAAAGCCCAAAAAAGCTATGCCATCCCCCAGGGTATCCAGCAGATCGGGGAGTATGCGTTTTATGATGGCAAAAGCTTTGACAGTATCAATTTGACCAGCGTCACTATCCCCGACAGTGTCACGACTATCGGCGACTATGCGTTTGCCGAGTGTGATGACCTGACCAGCATCACCATCTCCAATGGCGTCACGACCATTGGAAATGAAGCGTTTTTCCACTGCTCAAACCTGACTGCCATCATTCTGCCTGACAGTGTGGTCTCCCTGGGCAGAAATCCGTTTAGGGATTGTATAAGGTTGATCGATATCCAGGTATCGCCAGAACATCCCGCCCTGTCCGTGATCGACGGTGTGCTGTTTGAAAAGAGCGATAAAAAGCTGGTATTTTACCCTGCGGACAAGTCACAAAGCAGTTATGCCATCCCTCAGGGTGTGCAGGAGGTCGGATATTATGCATTTGAGGACTGCTCGAATCTAACCAGCGTCACCCTCCCCAATACCATAAAAACTATTGGAGAAGGTGCGTTTGTCAATTGCTACGGCTTGACCGACGTCAATATCCCTGATAGCATCACGACCATTGGCGACTATGCGTTTTACAGATGCACCTGGCTGACCAGCAAAATCACCATTCCCGATGGCGTAACGGTCATTGGTGACTATGCGTTTTGCTGGTGCGGTCTTGCCAGCATCACCATCTCCGACAGCGTCACAGCCATTGGCGACTATGCGTTTGCTGGGTGCCGCATGACCAGCATCACCATTCCCGACAGCGTCACGACCATTGGTGACTATGCGTTTGCTGGGTGCGACATGACCAGCATCACCATTCCCGACAGCATCACAAGCATAAGCAATGGAGTGTTTAGCGACTGTACCGATCTAACCAGCGTTACCATCCCCGACAGCATCTCGACCATTTGTAAAGAGGCGTTTTCCGGATGTACCGGCCTGACCAGCATCACCGTCCCCGATGGCGTCACATTCATTGGAGAAAATGCGTTTGCCGAGTGTCCCCACCTGACCGTCACCGTAGGGAGGGGCAGCTACGCGGAGCAATACTGCCAAGAGAACGGCATCCCATACGGCTATTCCGACAGTCTGGATTGGCTGAACCACTGAGTTCCGCTTTGCCCCATGCGCCTGCCCGCGCCTCTATGCCTGACTTGTCATCCTGAGCCAAAGGCGAAGGACCTCTGAACGCAAAGGCGTATATAACGAGAAAGCAGCTCGTTTCGACCGGCACCGTTCAGAGG
>JBGURN010000256.1:0-9526 GCA_045131955.1 Bacteroidaceae bacterium | reverse complement strand
GGCACGCCCCGTATCGCCAATTCGCTGCTGCGCCGCGTGCGCGACTTCGCCCAGGTGAAGGGAAGCGGCCGCATCGACCTGGAGATTGCCCGCTATGCCCTCGAGGCGCTGAACATCGACAAATATGGCCTCGACGAAATTGACAACAAGATCCTGCTGACCATCATCGACAAGTTCGGCGGCGGTCCCGTGGGCCTGAACACCATCGCCACGGCAATGAACGAGGATGCCGGCACCATCGAGGAGGTCTATGAGCCCTACCTGATCAAGGAAGGCTTCATCAACCGCACCCCCCGCGGCCGCGAGGCAACCACACTGGCCTATAACCACCTGAAACGCGAGCGTCCCGGCGAAGTGGGATCAATATTTTAATCTTTATAAGGACCTTAAAGACCCTAAAGTCCTTAAAGACCTTAAGGTCATTACAAACTCATTGAAATGGCTAACCTGAAATCACTGGCAAAAGATACGGCCATCTACGGCCTCTCGAGCATTGTCGCCCGATTTATCAACTACCTGCTCGTACCCATCCAGACGGCACGCTTCGCCGCATCGGGTGGCGAATACGGCATCATCACCAACGTCTATGCCTATGTGTCGCTGCTCATCATCCTGCTCACCTATGGCATGGAGACCACCTTCTTCCGCTTCATGACCAAGGAAGGGGAAGACCCGAAGCGCATCTACTCCACCACCCTACGCATGGTCGGCTTCACATCGCTGCTGTCCATCGCCGTGGTGTTTGCCTTCCTCGGCCCCATCTCCTCGCTCATCGGCTATCAAGACCATCCCGAGTTCATTGCCGTGATGTTCACCACGGTCGCTATCGACGCCTTCACCGCCATCCCGTTTGCCTACTTGAGGATACAGCACAAGCCCGTCAAGTTTGCCACACTCAAGATTGCCAACATCCTGCTCAACATCTTCCTAAACTTGCTCTACCTCGTGATATTGCCCGAGTTGAAGATCAACCTGTTAGGCATCTACGACGACAAGTTTACGCTCGATGTGGCATATGTCTTCTATATCAACCTCGTCTGCACCCTCTTCACCCTGCTGTTGCTCTACAAGGAGTTGCGCGGCATCTCCTTCGGCTTTGATATGGCGGCGTGCAAGCGGATGCTCGGTTATGCGTGGCCCTTGCTCGTCATGGGCCTGGTGGGACAGCTCAACCAGGCTATCTCGCAGATCATATTCCCCTACTTCTATGACGGAGACATCGCCGAGGCGCGTGCGCAACTGGGTATCTACGGCGCCTGCATCAAGATTGCCATGATCATGGTGATGCTCACCCAGGCTTTCCGCTTCGCCTACGAGCCCTTTGTATTCAGCAACAAGGATGCCGACAAGCGCGAAACCTATGCCCGTGCCATGAAGTTCTACATCATCTTCACGCTACTGGCCTTCCTGGCTGTGATGGCGTGGATTGATTTGCTGCGCTACATCGTGGGCCGCGACTATTGGGAAGGACTGCGCGTCGTGCCCATCGTGATGGCGGCCGAGATCATGTTCGGCGTGTTCTTCAACCTCTCGTTCTGGTACAAACTCACCGACCGCACCATCTGGGGAGCCTATTTCTCGGGCATCGGAGCCCTGGTGCTCATCGCCATCGACATCTTCCTCATTCCCCATTTCAGTTACATGGCTTGTGCTTGGGCAGGCTTTGCCGCCTATGGCGTGTCGATGCTCCTCTCCTACTTCATCGGGCAGAAGTATTATCCCATCAACTACCCGCTGCGTGACATCGCCCTGTACACGGTAGTGGCAGGCGTACTGTTCGCTGCCATGATGCTGCCCGTGGAGAACATGTGGCTCAGGCTGGCCTTCCGCACCGTGCTGCTGCTCTTGTTCGTGGGACTCACCTACCGCAAGGAAGGCTTCGGCAAGATGCTCGCCAAGGTCCCCGTCATTGGCCGCTTCTTCAAGTAACATCAACTCCATGGGAATAAAGAGCTGATCCTCTACCCATCAAATATGTAGAGACGCAAAATCTTGCGTCTCCCTGAAAGTTTTTTGGTCCTGTCAAACGATTGGAGACGCAAGATTTTGCGTCTCTACATGCCTCAGTTGGCAAACAGAGTGCAATTTAGAGTATCCGAATACACGCAATAATAAAAAGAATAGCCTGAAATATTCTGAGAGGCAGATGCCATCAGATATTTCAGGCTATTCTGTTGTTTACTTTACTGGCCTAGGATGATGTCAATAAGGTAGTTAGCATCCGAGATGTTGACCTCGTCATCATCATTAACGTCAAAAGTCTCTCCACGATTGAAAGCGATGGGGAACAGGATCAATTGTCCCCTTGGCCCAAGGCCCAGAAAGCCCTTGACATCGTACGTTCCATCCCACTTATCCGGATTATCGCCATTTTCCAGGATGGCATCCATCAAGCGGTTGAAATCTGCAATATTGACCTCGTAATCATCAATAAGCCAATGGTGTGTCCCTTTTGGAGGGAAGGGGACGTCAAAACGATTGTAGAGTTCCATTTCACCGATGCCGTCAATCATCTTGAAGTAGCCAGCATCATCCAGCACAACCGAGACACCGTTGAATTGCAGGTAGCGATGTATCATCGAGTCATCCACAGCTGTTATGGTCACTTCATCGGGGAGAACAGGCTCATCATGTCCATCCTTGACAAAGGAGTCGGTAACAACAGGGTAAATGCGCCATTCTCCACCAACTTCTCGTGCCTTAGCGACCGCGCCGGTGATGAGGTCACCATTTTGGAACCGGTCATAAACCGCGCCGGCAACCATGCCATAACGGTCATCAACATCCTTCACATAGAGGTAATCACCATTCTGATAGACCGCAGTCAGCGGTGTCGTGAAATGCCCCCTCAGGTTAAAATATTCCTCCCACTGAACATTATTAAGGTTGTACAGGGACTTGATGTTCTTGACCATTGCTTCATCATCGGAGTTCAAACCGATGCCTGTGATAAAGACACGGTAGCGGGTCTCTCCGCCATAAGGCCAACTGTGGAGCTCATAAGACTCGACAACGCCATAGGCGTTATAGCTCCAGCACAGGATTTGGGGCAGCATCGGGCTGTAGGTGAGCAGGCATTCACACGTCTCGTCATTGAGGTCGGTGATGGTTCCACTCGGGAATGTTACATAG
The DNA here is from genome assembly GCA_045131955.1 of Bacteroidaceae bacterium. Lineage (GTDB taxonomy): Bacteria > Bacteroidota > Bacteroidia > Bacteroidales > Bacteroidaceae > Colenecus. The sequence goes on along the minus strand of JBGURN010000256.1, from coordinate 6,394 downwards.
CGCAACACGACATTTTTACCCAATGTTTCGGGACCCACCTGTGAGGGAGTAATCTCCAATGGAGGTTCATTGGGGATAATCCGCTCAAACGTAACTGGCAACAACATATAAACGATGCCACCTTCTGTCTCGAGAGAGCCTACCACTGCCTCGATGTCATAGAAGGCAGTTTCGTTCTCAGGCGGTCTAACACCCATTGTGCCAAACACTATCGGACAAGTATTGCCGAACTTATCCTTCAGCGTCCCCCGATAGGCATAATCATAGTCATAGTCATAATATTGGCCTATGAGCCTGAACTGCACCGAGTCAAGAGACACGAGGTGTGCAAACTTGTCGGGGCCGACTTCATCGGCTGTTATGTAATCGGGGTCCACGTGGGCGAATCCCAATTGATACTCGAAGTTTCTCGGCTCAGTCAACATGGGCTCGCCATTACTCGTCATCTTGACACCCTGAAAACCAGCAGGAATGACATTACCTCTCATGTAGTACTGACCTGTATTGCCATAGAACAGAGCATACCCGCTCCCGTCGCGCACATACAGGTTCTTGCCTTTATTCGCCAGAACGGTTACACTATTGTCAAACTGGACAAGCGTGCCGTCGGGCACCTGCTCGTAGGCAGCAATGTCCTTGACATGAACCAACGGGGCGAACCGATAGGTCACACTATTCACCCAACTCACTGCCGAGCCTTTCACTGCGATGGCACTGATGGTCATATCCTCGTCCACAGTGAATGGCCCAGTGTATTGAATGGATGCTTGTGTCGGCTCTGATCCATCGGTAGTATAGTAGATTGTTGCCCCTTTGTCGGAGCACCTCATCGAGACTTGTATGGGTTCTCCATAGGTGCCGCCATCAGGCGAAATCCATGGTGCAGACAATGTTGCCGCCATGGCTCGCATGGTGACACATCCGGCTACTGCCAGCACCAATAGAACAGAAATAACAAATAACCGTTTCATCATTAAAACTAAACGTTTGCTATAATTTTGTCAATCAAGACATTCAAGTCGGCAATGTTGAGCTCTCCGTCATCGTTCAAGTCACCGATGATGTGGAAGGCTCCACCTGCCGAAGTGATTTCAACAGGATAGAACTCAAGCTGATTTCTATAAACAGTCAAGAAGCCCGACACATTCCATTTCATCTCGCCATCATCCTCTTGCGTCCAGGTCCAATCATAGTCAATCTTACCAGACAGAATCATATCAATCAGGCAGTTGATGTCGGCAATGTTCACCTCACCGTCATTGTTCAGGTCATAGGGATTGCGCGGTGGTGCGATTGGGAGTTCAGGCCCCGGTATCTCTATGCTGAACTTGTTGTACATCAGCAATAGGCCACACTCGTCCTCGATATAGGTATTGCCGCCCTCGGTAACAAACTTCACATTCTCAAAACGGACATACCAGTGGCACATGTCCTGCGACACTTCTTCGGTACATCCGGCATCCTCAGGTTCTACAGGGAGGCCATGACCGACCTTGACCCAATCCCCTACGGGCATAAGTTGCCTTTGATTCTGATAAGTTGTCAAACGGGCAAGACCCTCGATCGTGTCACCGTTGACAAACTCTCCACCGACGTTGCCATACATCAGGATATAATCTTCACACAGGTCCTGAGCGTACAGGTTCAAACCATTCTGATAGATGACGACAAGCTTGATCTGGAATGTCTTATTATTCTCTAAATTATACGCATCCTGCAGGCAATGGATAGGTCCTGGGTCTCCACCACCGATAGGATCCCATACCAGCAACTGGAATTTGCCCTTATAGGCCGTTACGATGCCACGGATATCTATCCGAGACGACGGATAAGTGAAGGGAAGTCCAGGCCTGATGTAGATGGGCAATTCGTTGCCGTTCTCGTCACGGATTACACCCTTCTCCTTGTCAACAATCACGTTCTTGATGATGACATAATGTGCCCAAAGTTCTGGGCCGACTTGCGGGATAGCTACCTCTTCAGGAACCACCTCCACATGAGCTTTGGGCGGTTGGAAGCCAGATAACGGTTGAGCCAGTTCAGGCCAGCCGTCATAATAGGTCACCTTGCCACCAAAGCCCGAGGGTATCACGTCACCATGGCTATAGGTCTGCCCCACCGGACCATAGATGAGTCCGTAGCCAGTCTCGTCCTTGGCGTAAAGATAGTTACCTGACTGCAGGATGACCGTGGCATCATAGTCAAAGGTGATCTCGTAAGGATTGGGATTCTCGGGATTATAGAATTTCCAGTAATTGCCCAGTCCGATGCGCAGATTATCATGAGGAGTGATCGTTATCGGCAAGAGCTGATAAATGACATTCTCCCTGCCATAGGAGCCGATGATGGCCGTAATATCATAGTGGCAGGTCAAGTCGGGCGGGACAGGACAATCAAAACGGTTGAAATACATGGGAATCCTGTTGCCCGAGGAATCAACAGCATAGTAAATACCGTCCTCCTCGATGATGGTGACATCCTCAAGCATCACATAGTGGGCAAACAGCTCGTGACCGACCTGGTCAAGAGCAATCTGCTCGGGCTCAATAGGGATATTGCCCGTGGCAGGCTGGAAATTGACCGGGTTTATCAATTCCATCTCTCCGGAGTAGGTGGTTCTGGTGACTACAAAGCCAGCGGGAATCACGTCTCCAGTGCGGTAGGTCTGCCCCACATTACCATAAATCAAGGCATAACCGCCACAGCCGTCCTTGACAAACAAATATCGGGACGTCTGAGCCACAGCATAGATAGGCGAGGTGAAACGCACCTCGGTGTTATCATCCAATGGTTCCAAATCCTCAAAGCAGTTGAAAGATGGCAGACTGACGATGGTATAATCAGCACTCACGACGTCACTCACCTCTCCGTCAAGGATTGCAACAGCCTTGATGGTCATGTCTTGATTGACAACAATTGGGGCTGTATACTCGGGAGACTGGGCATTAGGGTTACTGCCGTTGGTCGTGTAGTGAACGGTGGCGCCAGCGGTGTAACTGGTGATGGTCGCCTCAAAGGGCTCGTAATAAGTACCGGACGCCGGGCTGATGATAGGAGCACACAAGCCTTCACCATCATCAATGGTAACGATAATCTTGGTGATGCGCACTTGATTGGTCTTGGCAATAAAGCTAACCTTAGGCGCACTACCCGTCCACACACCGATTTTTTCTTGATAAGCATAGTCGCCGACACTCTGTTCAAAGCATCCGGGACCATACTGGGCGTCACCCTCACCAGTACAATAGAGCTCAATGCTGATGATATTTCCATAGCAGACACTGATGGTGAGGCTTTGGCCCTTGTACACACGAAATTGGGTCTCATTGACAAGGCCGTTGCTCACTTCAACCGTCACACAATCCTTTTCAATAGCGTAAGATGTGGGAGCAGGAGTCAAGCCGACTCCATCCTGGGGCACAAAGACGACAACCCTCACCCCTGCCCAAGCAGCAACTGCCATCAGGCACAACAACAATAACGTAAAGATTCTTTTCATAAATAGTCAAGATAAGTATTATGCTGCAAAGTTAATTAATTCTCTTGAGTTATCATAAGGGGCTGCGTCATAATTCAAGTCTGTATCAATATCCGTGCTGCGCACGGAGAAATTAAACAAAATGTGATTTTATTAATGATTTTTGTTTAATTTCTCGGCCGTTAGGCCGATATAAATTAGAGGCGAATTATGACACATCCCCATGATGAATGTTACGGATTATTCGTCAGCGCTCCAGGTAATATTCCAGATGGAAACCCTGTTCTTGTTGCTCGTCGCATTGGACGGGCACAGGTTGGTGAACTCGATGGTGAAATCACCGTCGATTGAGCAGACTTCGTCAAAGGGATAAACCTCGTGCTTGGTCACATTCTCGTTGGTAACGGTCCAGGTCTTGACGACCTCGCCATTCTGCTTCACATCAACGCGGAAAGAAAGGACATTATCGGTGAACGCAGCGCCATAGTTGAAGCACAGCCTGTTCATACCGCCATGCAGGACGGGCGAGACGAGCGTGCCCACAGCAGTGGTCTTGCCGTTCAGGGTCGGCGCCTTGGCATATTCGGTCGTGGAACCGTTCACATAGCCGATAAAGGTAAAGATGGGATTGGCATCGTTTTCGCCGCCACTCAGGAGCGCGCTGTTCTCTGCCACCCAACCATTGGCCGACGTGAGGGAGACATAGTTCCCGGTAGGATTGCCCATTGTCTCGAGGTCGGCACGGTTTTCATCTGCTACTTTGATACCGAACTTCACATCATCAACGCACCAAGTGGCATAGTTGGCATCGGTGGTAGCATAGTAGCGGAAACCGATGAAGTAGGCCCCGTCGGCCCACTGACTCAGGTCAATGTCACCACTTGCCGTCCAATCGCTGTAGGTAATTTCGGGGGCAACCGCCAGTATCGGGTCAAGCTTTACCTTGACGGTAGCCTTTGTCGGGTCAAAAGAGTCCATGAGATAGACCTCTAACGTGCTGGTCGTGCTGCCGTAAGCTCTGACCTGGGTGCGGAAGCTCAGCATCTTGGACTCAGCATTCTGGATATCAAGCCGTGGAGTAACCAACCAGGCATCAAACGGCGGTTGTGTTCCTTTGTAGCCTGTCATGGCAGCATAGCCGTTTTCATTGAAAGCATTCTGGTACCACTTCTTGTCGCCACTGACGGCTATATTTTTCCAAGTGTCCGGCAATTCGTAGTCAAAGCCCTCGTCAAGACTGGTAACAGTTATAGGTTCAGGATCGGGGTCGGGATCGCCCTCGTGTGGTGTCACATCGTTGATGTCGCGCAACATTAGCTGCCAAACATAGCCACGAGTAGAGAGTAAACCCACGACATCAACTTTCCCAGTGGGCAGCGGGAGAGAAGCGAAGTTGGCAAAGTTGGTGGTGTACACTCCCAAGAGGTTGCCGTCCTTATCCTTGATCACGCGTCTGGTACCGCTCGACTGTTCGGAATAGGTAGTATGACCATCGGCATCAACAAACTGGACACCCTCCAGACGCACCAGCTTGGATTGATAACTGAGTTGCGTCTCGGCATCGTACTTCTCTGCAAAGTCACTCATGTTGACGGTAACGGGCTGCACCTCGGCACGCTCGGGATCGGGCCAACCGTTCAACTCGACAAGTGACTCCCAAAGGCTCTGGGGCATGAATGTGGCATCCCAGGAGCCGATGGGAGCATACCATTCAGGATAGCCCAACACCTGCTGGCCATTGTACTTGCCCACATAGTAGCCCTGCATGGGCAATACAATCTCTTGACCGATGGGATAGTCAAAGTACATGTCGCTCTGGTTCACCGAGATAGTCAGTCCCGCACCCGACTCGTCGGTGATGTAGAGGGTCTTGTAAATGTTGCCCGACTGATCGCTGCTGGTAACCCAACCGTGGATGACCTCATTCTCGGTTACCGTGTCGACGTAATTCCTGGCATCCTGCCAGTGCTTGGCCTTGAACTCGGCAATGGTCATATTGGGACTATGGATTGCCTCAGGACCTGCCATTTCGCCTGTCAAGAGGTAATTGATCAAGTCGGTGACGTCAGTGATGTTGGCTTTCTTATCGCCATTCACGTCACCATACAACCGATTGTAATCATTGCTTCCCACTACCATCAGGAGAGACAGCGAGAAAAGGAGAGAAAATGTAAAGCGTTTCATTGAAAAAACTAATGGTTTGTGTTAGATAAAACCGGGCCCTATAATACTTTTTTCGGGAGGCCAATACAAGAGGATGAACCCGCTAGTCCCTCCTGGGCTGGCCTTCATATTTAGTGGATGAGTTGATTGTCGACAAGAAACAGAGTAAATGATGTCAACACATGAACGGCAAGAAACAAGAAAGCGCAAAACCTGACATATCCGGTTTTGCGCTCCTTTTATCCGTAATTCGGGCCCATAGCTCCGTTGGCTGCTCACGTGGGATGGCCACAAGCCTCCACCACAAGGCTCTGGCATTATTCCTAAAGAGGATAAGCCAGTGCGCAGTTTTTTCCAACATCCAGTTTTGAGGTATTTGCTACACGCCTGATACATTATTTCCTAATAACAATAAAGGATATTGCTTAAATTTGGGCGCAAAATTACAATTTAATTCCCAATCCGCCAAACAATTAACAAAAATTAATCTGCCTACCTCTTTCCGTGAAAGAACAAACAAATATCCCGCCTAATGCTTAAAAACCAGAGTCGGGAGGCACTGCCATTCAGCACACCTCCCGACTCCATTATCGGTAGATTATCTTGTCACATGATGATTAATGACTCAAGATATAGTCTGACAAAGCGTTCACGTCGGCAAGGCCGATTTCGCCGTCACCGTTCATGTCGGCACGCCAGCGGGTGCATTCGTCAGCACTAGCGCCCAGGATGATGTCGAGCAGTGCATTGATA
>JBGURN010000255.1:0-2108 GCA_045131955.1 Bacteroidaceae bacterium | reverse complement strand
AACAACAGCTCTTTCCGTATAGGCGCAAGCCGTCTTGCCAACAACCTCCTTTCAGAGATTCTTGGTCAGGAGACAAAACATTTCTGATTACTTGGAACGGTTTGTAATGAGCTCCAGATAGAACTCGAACGAGTTGCGGAGATCATCTGAAATGAAAGCGGGCAGTCCTGTGATTGCCTGCTTTTTCAGTTCCTCCATCTTAGCGATGGCATAATCGATTCCTCCGTTGGAAAGGGTGTAATCGGTAATGTCACGGATCTGTTCAGGAGTAGCTGAAAGCGAGCGTACAGCCTTGATATGTGCGGACCAGTCACGGTCGCTGTGAGTGAGCGCGTAGATGGCAGGCAGAGTGAACTTACCCTCTTTCAGGTCATTTCCTGAGGGTTTTCCGGTCTCGGCACTGTCATGGTAATCCAGAATGTCATCCATTATCTGGAAACAGAGACCTGCAACCTTTCCAAAGTGGTTGAAAGCTTCGACATCGGACTCGGATGCTCCGCTCAAAAGGGCAGAAAGTGATGTGCAGGACTGGAACAGTACGGCTGTCTTCTTGGATATGATATCAAAATATGTATCCTCTGAGAGAGAGGTATAGTTCAGGGCATTGAGCTGGTTTATCTCACCTTCGGAGAGAGTACCGATAAGGCGGGAGAGAGTATCTACACTGCGAAGGTCACCTGTAGCCGCAATCTCACGAAGTGCCATAGATACGACGTAATCACCCAAAAGCACGGCGATACGGTTATCGAAAGCGGCATTTGCCGAGCGGCGGCCACGACGTTTGTCACTCTCATCGACCACGTCGTCATGTATAAGGCTGCCCTGATGCAGCAACTCCACAGCCGAAGCCAGATGATAGGCACTTTCAGGTACCGTTCCATAGCATCTTGAGACAAGCAGCACCAGTATGGGACGCATGAGCTTGCCATTGCGGCGTGAAAGGAACTTGAGCAGGACATCAACAGCAGGATTCGGGCACGACAAGAGCTGTGAGTAGCGTGTGCGGAACTCGTCAAATTCAGTCTCTACAGGTGCGTATATCTGCTTGATGTCTACCATAACAGGGGCAAAATTAGCAATAAATGTCCGATTAGAGAATAAATTACTACTTTTACATATCAATAACACGCGTATGGAAAAACTCTTTCTTCTTGATGCATATGCTCTTATATACAGGGCCTACTATGCCTTTCTGAAGGCTCCCAGGATCAATTCCAAAGGATTCAACACATCGGCTGTACTGGGATTCGTAAACACCCTGGAGGAGATACTGACCAAGGAGAATCCCACCCATATAGGCGTAGCTTTCGATCCTAAGGGAGGTACGTTCCGCCATGAACTCTACAAGGAGTACAAGGCTCAGCGTGAAGAGACACCTGAGGTCATACGCGAGTCGGTACCGGTAATCAAACAGATACTTGAAGCCTACCGCATACCGGTGCTTGAAGTAGCCGGATTTGAGGCCGATGACGTTATAGGTACCCTGGCCAGAAAAGCCGATGAAAAGGGTATTACAACCTATATGATGACCCCCGATAAGGACTATTGCCAGCTGGTCACCGACAAGTCACTCATATACCGACCCAAATACGGAAACAACGGCTATGAGGTCATGGGTCCGTCTGAGGTGATTGACAAATACGGACTTCAGAATACCACCCAGGTTATCGATATGCTCGGACTCATGGGTGACAGTTCCGATAACATACCCGGCTGCCCGGGCATAGGCGAAAAGACAGCTGTCAAACTCATAAACGAGTTCGGAGGAATAGACGGACTGCTGGCTAACACCGACAAACTGAAAGGTGCGCTCAAGGAGAGAGTTGAGAACAACATCGAGCAGATAAAATTCAGCCGGCTGCTTGCAACCATAAGGACCGATGTTCCCATTGAACTCGACATGGAGGAGCTACGTTTTTCGGAACCCGATGCCGCAAAACTTACCGCTCTTTTTGAAGACCTGGAGTTCCGCACCCTGATGGTCAAGTTCAAGACAAGAAACGGTGCCGCTCCTTCATCGGTCCTGAACACCGGGACAGAAAAAACGACCGGTCAGCCGACCATGTCAAAACCCGCCGCAAATGACGGATTTCATGGCGTTCTGTTTG
>JBGURN010000254.1:0-2929 GCA_045131955.1 Bacteroidaceae bacterium | reverse complement strand
ATGGCCCTGCGGAGCATGGTCTTGTTCTGTACGTCGCTGTATGTGAAGAGGGCTGCGTACTTGTTGTAGAACTGCTGGGTGTAAACTGAATTCTGGATATAGTCCCAAAGGGTCTGGTACCTGCCTGTAGCGTCGTCAGGGATAGTCCTGACAAAGTTCACTACGTTCTGGGGATCGTAAACTCCTGTCTCGTCCGCGAAGATCTGGGCTACCATTGCAGAAGGATTGGCGCCTGTGGTAAGGTCTACCATCTCGTCTTCTCCAACTACGATGCCCGCGTCCTTGGCGCTCTTGACAAAGAGATATTTGTCAATGAGGCCCTGCCAGGCTGCATCCCTGATGGAAGCCTGGGACTCCTGGTCCTGTACGGAGGAGCCGGTGAGCATTTCGTTTACAGTGGTGTATTTTTCTACGTCTTCCAGGAAATCTGTATAGGAAATAGACTTTCCGTTAATCTTTCCAACGTCATATTTTGAGGACATTGTCTGCATTGCAGACTGGAGCGTGCCCGGGTCTATGATAAATGACAAGAGGGCCAGAGCGATGATAATGGATATCGCAAGGCCGAATTTTACGCGAATTTTCTGAAGAACCGCCATTTTGTTATGTTATTTTTAGTTTTCTCGATATTGGGGTGCGAAGTTAACAATTTTCCGTTAAAACACCATTATTTTTTAAGAAAAGGGCCTATAAAATTCACAGAATCAATGTAAACCACCGTTGAGTCCTGCACTACCACGGAATAACTGTTGAAAGGTCTGAGAATGGTGGCGTCGCGGGCATTCTCGTCCGAGCGCATCCCGTACCCCTGCATGAATCCGTCAGGGGAATACATCCTGATATAGGAATCAGTGTATATGAGACCGGCGAATCTGTCCCAGTAAAGGGTGTCGGTCTCCATTGTCTGCCGGTCGATGACATTCTGGATGACCACGTTGCCCGTCACTTCCCACAGTTCCCCGCCCGTGGACCTGTAGGTAATGTGATTGGCGTTGTCTGAAAGTATGGTTGTTTCCAGCAGGCCCTCTGAGTTGTATCCGTACAGGGCGAAGCCCAGGGGGAACCTTTCCACGGTGGTGGTGTCGTTCTCGTAACGAGCCATCTGGGGGGCCTCCAGGCGCATTTTCACCCGGCCGTTCTCAGTCTGGACCGCGAACATGCTGTCAACGATCTGGCGGGGGGTCTCGTCAAGGTTGAGTTCCTCCGCCTGCTTGAGTTTGCCTGAACACGAAAACAAGATAGTAGCAACCACGAACGTGATTGCTACTATTCCTATCGTATCTTTCAAACTCTTCAAGACAAATTACTTCTGGGTCCTTACGGTTGTGGTTGCCCTGAGGCCGCCGCAGGATACTGTGTAGGACTGGCCGTCCTGTACGTCGTACATGAAGGCGTCTGCAGTAGCAGGGAAGTACCTTGAGTACTGTCCGATGAGCCTGTTGGCCTCGTCTGCGAGTGAAGGATCTGCGCTCCTAGCCCTCTGCAGATAATCTACTGCTACCCAGTAAGGTGCCCTGTTCTCAATCTCGTTTCCACCGCACCTTACGGATCCCCAGATGGTTCCGAGGAGCATGTAGGACTTGCCTGCGAGACTCTCGTCAAGTTCGACTGCCTTCCTGGCGGCGTCAGCAGCCTTTACGTTCTGGCCGTTCTTGTAGCAGAATGCGGCGAGCTCGTAGTTGTAGTTGGCGTCGGTGAGGCTGTCGGAATCAGGGGATGCGATAGCCTCCTCCAGATACTTGATGGCGTCAGAAGCGTTGCCCCTTACGGAGTTGAGCCTGTAAAGGAAGTATGCGGATGTGTAGGAAGGATCGAGCCTGTACATTGCCGTTACGGCGTTGAGGTAGAGGTCGTTGTCCTGGCATCCTTCGGTGTTGCTCATCATCCTTGCAATGTTGGTCACGAGGGCCAGGTCGTCAGGATTGGCTGCGAACCTGGGGGTGTAGAGCTCGAGCAGGGTCTCGCAAGAAGCGACCTTGCTGGCGATGAACACGGTCTCGATATCGGTCTTGAGCTGAGCGTTGGCGGCTTTCTCCTCATCGGTCTTGCCGGGGATCTTCTCAAGAAGGGAGATGTTGTCATTGTAGGTGTTGATGATGTCCTCGGCGGTAAGGCTTCCGGCATTGAAGGCGTCGATTGCGGCGTTGAGCTGGAACAACAGGGCCTTGGGATCAACGTCTGCTCCATTGGTGGCGATAATCTTTCCCAATCCGTCATAAAGGGTCTTTGGATCCTTTATGTAGTTGTTCATGTCGATGGCCTCGTTGTTGAGTGCCGTCACCGCATAGGACGGATAGTACTGAGCCCTGACATCGTGAAGGGTGAGCAGGGTGTCTACAAGTCCGGCAACATATTGAGGATTGTTGGCGTTCTTTTGGATAAGGGTCCTGACCAGAGTGGTACCGTTCAGAATGAGGTTCTGGCTTGCCGTAGGAGGGCAAAGCTTGTAAGCGGTTCTCCAGTTGGGGATGGCATCGTCATAGTTCCTCTGCTTGTAATAATCCTGATAATAAGAGAGGTACTTGATGCACTCTGCGCTGTCCGCGCCGTACTTTCCCTGGGCAAATGCATTTGTGCCCATAAGCATCATTGCGATTCCTGCAATAGCGATTAAGATTCTTTTCATATCCTGATTCAATTAGTTTTCAATATTATCTATAGAAGTTCTTCTGGAACCAAATGTCATAAGTATTAATACCTATGGTAAAGTTTATGTAGTTCTCTTTTACCCCATTATCAATATTTATGCCTTTTTTGCCAAACTCCATTCCAAAGGTGAGTCCGTTGGATAGCTGGAACACCGGAATTGTCACTCCAAGGGAGATTCCCAGGTTCTCCTGCTGTATGCCGTTGAAGGCAAAATAGGACTGCTTCCAGAAGACTCCGGCGCGGTATGCCCACCTGCGGTAGAAGTACCTTACGTCGTTGG
>JBGURN010000253.1:0-1743 GCA_045131955.1 Bacteroidaceae bacterium | reverse complement strand
CCCAGCAGCACCACGGAGATGATAGTGAGGATGCGTGCCGCCTCGTTCCAGCTGAAATCCGTGCCGATAAGGGCGTTGATGGCATCCACCGTCCGGTCCAGGACGATGGCGTTCACCTGTTGCATGAGGGACCCCACCAGCGTGAGGATAAGGGTAATGGCCACCAGAAGCCGGTACGGCTTCACGAAGGGCCGGATGTTCCTGAAAAGTCCGAGTAAATTCAGGGTCAATGTCAAAAGTAGGTTGTAAAAGTTATTCGTAGTACCTTTGTGGTGCTATGGTAACAAAGACATTATTGGAGACGGTATTTCCACCGATTATTACAGAGAACTTCGACATTGAGAAGATTCGTGTAGACGCAAAGCTTGAACAGATTCATGTGGATTTGGTTGAGAAGAAGACCATCCCCATAGAGTTCAGTAACCGCCATGTCATATCCCACGGATATACGGAGTCACGTAAGATTCAGGACTTTCCCATCCGTGGGAATGCGGTATTCCTATATGTGAAGCGTCGTAAGTGGCTGGATGTGGACACCGGTGAGATACTTACCAGGCGTTATGATATTGCCTTTGAGGGTACTGGATTGACGAAGGAGTTCGTCGCTTTTTTAAAAGAAGCGTATCGAGTCGACCACCATTAGCATTAAGACCATTGGCGAGATGTATGGCGTGGAGGGTATTCAACTCTCCCGCCAGTACAAGCAGTACATCAGTGGGTTTGAGGACTGGGAGTGGCGTAATGTTGCCGAGGCTTATGTCCTGTTCGAAGAGAACCTGGGGACTAGGTTGAGTATAGACGAGACCTGTCTGTCTCAGGATGAAGTATATACGATTGTCACGAACAAGGATGGCCATGGGAAGAAGGGTACTCTAGTGGCGATGGTCAAGGGTACGAAGTCGGAGGATGTTATCATGGTTCTTAGGAAGATGTCCGCCGGAAAGCGTGCTCAGGTGAAGGAGGTTACGTTGGACCTGTCTCCGTCCATGAAGTTAATAGTCAAGCGCGTTTTCCCCTGTGCGGTACTGGTGTCCGACCGGTTCCATGTGCAGCAACTGATGGGTGAAGCACTGGAGGATCTACGTATCAAGCACCGCTGGGAAGCCATCGACCAGGAGAATACGGAGATCCAGATGGCGAAGGAGTTTGACCGGACATTCCGCCCTCACGTGCTGTCAAACGGAGAGACAAGACGTCAGCTTCTGGCTCGTTCCAAGCGGCTATTGCTGATACATTCGTCCAAGTGGACAGATACTCAGAAAGCCCGTGCAGAGGTCCTCTTCCGTTACTATCCCGATATCAAGATGGCATATGACAGGTATCTGGAACTGGTACAGATATACAATACGCTGGATGCATCCAGACCCAAACTGCTCACTAGGCTAGCCCGATGGTATGAGCGCGTGAGAAAGATGCAGATGAAGAGCTTCAACACAGTCCTGGAGACGTTCATGAACAACTATGACACCATCCTGAACTACTTCGACAACCGGGCTACCAACGCTTCTGCAGAGTCCTTCAATGCAAAAGTGAAGGCTTTTAGACTTCAGTTCCGGGGGGTGAGGGATATCCCGTTCTTTATCTTTAGGCTTGCTACAATCTTCGCCTAAGAAAAGGCAAAACAACCGGGTTTTTGCATTGAGCCGTCTTTTCCCCGTGAGCCGCGGGGGAGTATGAGGGGGCAGAGCCCCCTGTATATAAAAGAAACGCGCCCCTCCCCAAGGGCGCGTTTCGGGTATATAA
>JBGURN010000252.1:0-36128 GCA_045131955.1 Bacteroidaceae bacterium | reverse complement strand
GGACTCTCGCACCCACGCGCGACCAGTGGGAGGGGCCCGCGACAGGTTGTATCTATTCTGGAACTAGGAACTTGTTCATAGTTTCGGAATAGATACAAAATGTGGTGGGAGGGCCGGCCGAAGGCCGCTTTTGGAAGGGTATCCCCCGGTTTTTTATTTGGAAAGTCGCTGTTTAATACCTAACTTTGTCAAACGAGACTAACAAAAAACCAACCAAATAAAGTATGAGAAAAATTCTAAGAGTCCTTAGTGTATTAGCCTTAACGTTCTCATCGGCCCAGGCTGCCGACAACAAAGGCATTTCATTTAACGAATTATCAGCCGACAGATTCACCCTGATTGACAACGGCAAACCCGTACAGATTCTGGCCGACGAGGCCGATAAAACCGGTGTGCAGATAGCTCTCAAGGCATTGCAGCAGGATTTCAAGGCTGTATCGGGCCAGGAGGCGAAGGTCATTAACGATGCGTCGCAGGTGAGCGGCAAGCCCGTGATTGTAGGAACGATTGACAGCAAGTTCATAGCCCAGGTCATCAAGGCCAAGAAGATAAACAAGAAGGATCTGCAAGGCAAGCGCGAAAAGTATATCATGACCGTAGTCGAGAACCCCATCAAGGGCATTGATGAGGCGCTTGTGATTGCAGGTAGTGATATGCGCGGTGCCATTTACGGTATCTACGAGCTCTCTGAGCAGATCGGCGTATCACCCTGGTATTACTGGGCTGACGTGCCTGTAGAGCATCAGGACAACGTTTCACTGACCAAGGGAACATACACCGCAGGCGAGCCCGCAGTGACCTACCGCGGCATATTCCTGAATGACGAGGCACCGTGTCTGACCACATGGGTCGCCAACACATTCGGCACACAGCGCGGCGGCCATGAGTTCTACGCCAAGTGCTTTGAGCTGATTCTGCGTCTGAGAGGTAACTTTATGTGGCCCGCCATGTGGGACTGGGCTTTCTATGCCGATGACCCCGAGAACTCCAAGACCGCCAATGACATGGGTGTGATTATGGGAACAAGCCATCACGAGCCTATGGCACGCAACCATCAGGAATGGGCACGTAACCCCAAGGCATACGGTGGCCAGTGGGATTACACCAAGAACAAGCAGGAGCTGCAGCGATTCTTCCGTGAGGGAGTTGAGCGTGCCAAGGATACCGAGGACCTGATAACCATCGGAATGCGCGGTGACGGTGATGCGGAGCTTGCAGGCAGCGACGAGGACAACATGAAGATGCTGGAGGGCCTGTTTGCCGACCAGCGCCAGATAATAAAGGAGGTGACCGGCAAGCCCGCCGAGCAGCGTCCGCAGGTATGGGCTCTCTACAAGGAGGTTCAGACCTATTATAACAAGGGCCTGCGCGTGCCTGACGACGTGATTATCCTTTTGTCCGATGACAACTGGGGCGATATACGCCGTCTGCCTAATGAGCAGGAGCGCAAGCGTAAAGGAGGCTGGGGTATGTACTACCACGTTGACTATGTAGGTGCTCCGCGTAACTCCAAGTGGCTCAATATCACTCCCATACAGCATCTGTGGGAGCAGATGCAGCTCACATATGACTACGGAGTTGATAAGATCTGGGTACTTAACGTAGGTGACCTTAAGCCTATGGAGTATCCCATCACCCTGTTCCTGGATATGGCTTGGAACCCCACATCATTCACAGTTGACAACCTTCTGGAGCATACATATGAGTTCTGTGAGGAGTTCTTTGGCAGCGAGGAGGCATCGGAAGCAGCAAGAATACTGAACCTTTGCTGCAAGTACAACGGCCGAATCAGCGCAGAGATGCTTGACGCACGCCAGTACTATTCACTGGAGACCGGTGAGTTCGAGCAGGTATGTGACGATTATGTACGTCTGGAGGCAGAGGCTCTGCGTCAGTATCTGAGACTCAAGCCCGAGTACCGTGACGCTTATCAGCAGATAATCCTGTTCCCCGTACAGGCAATGGGTAACATCTACGACATGTACTACAGCCAGGCTATGAACCAGAAGCTGGCCCGCAACAACGATCCTGCCGCAAATTACTGGGCAGAGCGTTGCGAGCGTGACTTTAAGCGTGACGCCGAGCTGTGCGCATATTACAACAAGGAGATGGCCGGCGGAAAGTGGAACGGCATGATGATCCAGAAGCATATCGGTTATACATCATGGAACGATAATTTCCGTGCCGATACACAGCCGCGCGTGACCCGCGTTGAGAAGGGTGACAAGGAGGGCGGATATGTATTTACCCAGAAGGATGGGGTAGTAGCCATGGAGGCTGAGCACTTCTTTGAGCAGGCTCCCGTGACTGCAGGTTCCGCCAAGTGGACCACCATACCTTACATGGGCCGTACACTGTCTGGCGTAGCTCTGATGCCTTACAGCCAGCCGACCGATGGCGCCAGCATGACCTACAAGTTCAATCTGACCGATGACGTTGAGAACCTTCAGGCTGTGATTGCCGTCAATGCGACACTTACATTCTACCGTCTTGAGGGACACCGCTACATGGTAAGCCTGGATGGCGGTCAGGAGATTGAGGTGGTATTCAACGAGCGTCTGAACGAGGATCAGCGCAATATCTACTCAGTATACTATCCCACGGTTGCAACCCGCGTCAAGGATGACAGGGTGGAGCTTGGCCGCGCATCGAAAGGAGAGCACACTCTTACAATCCGTCCCATCGAGCCCGGCACCGTCTTTGAGAAGATCGTGATCGACTGCGGTGGCTACATCAAGAGCTACCTCTTCATGCCCGAGTCTCCCTACATCCGAAACTAACACATTAGGGACGGTTCTTACTGTTACAGTTTTTACAGATTAAGGTCGATAATATCGGCCTTTTTCTGTTATTTGAACTCCGTAATTTTGGGGAGTAAGGACGTCAAAACTACGCGCTTCGCGCTATCCCTCCCACCGCTACGCGGCGGGCGCCTCCCATTCACAACGACATGGGCGTCGATGGTTTTGCCTGCCCTTACTCCCCAAAATTACTCCTGCGTATTAGCCAAAAACTAACACATTAGGAACCGTCCCTAATGTGTTAGTTTTAGAAAAAGTGCAACAATAGGGACGGTTCCTAATGTTGCAGTTTTACTGTTAGGGTGGCGCCGTAGGTGGGGGTGGATTGAAGCATGACGGTGGGTGCGAATTCGAATTGGAGCATGCGGCTGGCACGCTTGAGCTCCATGTCCACGTTGTAGTCGTCAGCGATTTGTTGAAGGCTCCTCTTGGCCGTTCCTTTGCCGATCGCGCCAATTGTGTAAAATGCGACGGCCGGAACGGCCAGAGTGCCCGCGGTTATATAAAGATTTCGTGATAAGTTCGGATTGTCATCGGAGCGTTGGGTTGCCGCTACGACTGTGAGTATTGCAGCAGGCAGGCCCAGAAGCACGCCTACGGTTGATTTCTTGTCGGACTTTATGAACTTGGCGTGAGCCTTCTCATAACGCTGGAACATAACTGAATCCATAAGGGTCTTGAGAGTCTCGTCACTTATGGGGCTGTCGGCGCCGCGTCCCTCGATAAAGGTCAGGCTACCGCTCAGACGTACGAGTGGGGTAGAATCATTGACTGCGGAGTACATGCCTCCCCATCCGCCACGGGGGCCGCCACCACCACGGTTTCCACCGCCGCCGCGATTGCCGCCTCCGCCCTGGAAGTTGCCGCCTCCCATACCCATACCGCCTCCACGGCCACCTCCGCCACCGAAGCCTCCACCTCCGCCAAATCCGCCGCCGCCACCGCCGCCGCGCTGAGCGGAAACAGTAACGCACACAATCAGTGCCAGAGCAACGGAAAGTACTTTGCGAAGGTGCATAATGAGTATATCAAAGATTACACAACTTTGATTCCGTAAAGCCCCGATGGTTTAAAAACCGGGCGTTATTTCCAGTTCTTATCAAGGAATGCGATGCGGTCGGCGAACCACTTCTTGAGGGTAGCAATCTCCTCCTGATAGGTCGATACACGATACGCGGCAAACATTCCGATGGCATCGGCACCGCCACCAAACCCGCCGGCTCCGAAGCCTCCGAAACCGCCGCCACCGGGAAATCCGCCGCCGAATCCGCTCCGGTTACCCTGTGATTTGGGTACAAGCAGATCGGAATACTTGCTGTACTGACGCTCCTGTGCCTCGGCAAGCTGGCTGGCATGGCTATCTATGTATCTGTTTATGTTTTCGATGCTGAGGACGCCCTTACGCAGCTCTTTCCAGCGTGTCTTGACCTTGTCCATGAAGGCCGGATCCTCAGTGAGACGTTTCCACATGGCAGGGGTGGGGTTGGTCTCGCCACCCTCGTATACCCATGCATCGATCTTATTGGCATTGCAGAAATTGCAGTTGCCGTATGCCAGGTTGTAATCCCACACGGTTCCCGCATGCAGTTTGCCGCCGGTACCGTCAGGATTCTGTTTCTTCTTGTAGAAATAGGCGCTGCGCTTGAGTCCGTCGGCATTGAGGCTCAGCTCAGTATGGATAAAGTAATCCACAAACGACTGAACGCTTATATATTTGGCGTAACCCTCATCCGGATCAGCAAAATAATCACTCTGGATGACCTTCTCGACGGTCTTTATGTAATCGCTTATGTACCTCTGCTGCTCCTCGGTTATCTTATCGGACTTGGGGTAGTAATAGGTCCAGGTGACGGTATTGAAACCACCGCCAAAACCTCCTCCGAAACCTCCTCCGAAACCGCCCATGCCGCCGCCGAATCCGCCACCCATGGATGTGATTCCGGGAACATCGGACGTAAAGTAGGGTTCGTTACCCTCAACCGGGTCAATCCTTACGATATAACCTCCTGTAAGGTCGATGCCTGAGTTATCGGTAGGTTTGAGCTTTGCGATATCAAGACGGTTCTCGCCGCGCTTTATCTTCTCGCAGAGTATATAGACACCTACATAATTACCGTCGATGACCACCTCGCAGTAGCGGTTACGCGGTGCCCAATGGCCCATCTCGTTCCAGAGATCGAATGCGAACGGGTCACGCATCATGGAGATGTCATTGTAGGGGGCCAGAAGCACCCAGTCGTTATCGGCAGGCATTCCAAGCAGCTCCACGTTGAGGGCCTTGCCGTCATTATCACGGGTCTCAAGCGTAAACCGCTTCTGCTCAAAGTAAAGCGATGAGTTGCCGCGGAGCTTGATTCCTATCTTGCCGTCGTATCCGTTAGGCTTGTCGGTTACCTTGTTGCGACGTCCGTTACCGTTATCAATAACCTTCATGGTGGCGGTGAGCTTGCTCTCGCTGTTAATTGTCTTGCCGCCGGTCTCGATGATTACGATAGGCAGATTTGACGACGTGAACTCGACTTTACGGCCCTGTGAGGGGTCATACTGCACGTTTCCGCCCATCATACCGCCGCCGAAACCGCCAAAGTCGCCAAAACCACCAACTCCACCGAATCCTCCGAATCCGCCCATTCCGCCGGGCCTGCCGGATTCACCTGAGTTACCGAACCTGCCAAAGCCCATGAACCCGCCTCCGGGGAACCCTCCGCCGAATCCGCCACCAGGGAACTGGGCATAAATAAGCGTTGAAAGCATTACTGCCCCAACGCCTATAAAGATGTTTCTTAAATGTTTGAAATTCATTCAGTTATAAATTATTCCCAAGGGAATGCCGGCGCTTATTTGGCCGGTTTCCATTTACGCTCAAACAATTTGAGGTCGATGCACTCGCCCATGCGTACATAACCGTCGGCATTGGGGTGGAGGTAATCGTTCTCAAACAGATATTTGGCGTTCAGCTGTGCGGGATCGTCATCGCTGCCCATTACGGCATCGAAATCAATCACGCCGTCGCAGTAACCTCCGGTGCGGATCCACTGGTTGAGGAGCTGACGTCCTGCCTCATGGTTCTCGCTGTAGTAGTTGTTACCCTTGAACTGCATGACAGGGGCACCGTATACGAATATACCCTTGGCATGGGCCTCCTCAATTATCTGTTTGTAAACCTCAATGATCTGATTTGCCTTTGCAATGGCATCGCCGCGTCCGCCAAGGTCATTCACACCCTCGAACAGGATGATGTACTTGACGCCCTCCTGCTGGAACAGGTCACGCGGATAACGGCTCTTTCCGGTCGGTCCAAGTCCTCCCTGGAGCACGCAGTTGCCGCCCAGACCCATGTTCAGGACCGATACACGGCGTGTCTTCTTATTAGCAAGCAGACGACGGCTCAGGTTGTCTGTCCAGCGGTTCTGCTCGTTGGTAGTTGATCCGCGTCCGTCAGTGATGGAGTTACCGAGCACTACGATGGCGCGGGCGTTTTTCTCAGCCTTGATCTCAATGGCGTTGATGATATACCAGTGAGCGGTCTTGACAGCGCCTGTAAAGTCCGATGTCTGACCCTCGGCGATATATGAATCGGTACGTGAACCCGGATGACCTGTCACGCTGGTCGATGAAGCCTGTCCCATATGCATGGTGATAGCCACGTTCTGGCGCTCTGCCATGGGGAACTTGACAGGGTCCGATGTCACAAGCTGGCCCGGCTCGATAGTTACGGACTTGCTTCCACCGAATGTCAGGCTTACCTCAGTACCCTCAATGATGTCGCTGCTGCTGCCTGCTGTAGCTGCTTTTGCAATCTCTGCGGCATTGATGGTAACCGGTCCCTGGCTGAACTCATTCGAGAACTTGACTCTGACCTCCTTGCCGCTGATGGATGTCTGTACGATCTGACGGATTGAGTTACCCTCAAGACCGGGGGCAGGGGGGCAGTTGTGAGGTTCTACCACCTGCTCGGCGGTAGCCCAGGTTGCTACCCAATGTTTGGCTGCGCCGGCATTAGTAAGTGCCGACAATGAAAGGACTGCTGTAAGCAATGCACTCTTGATTCTCATAATAGTGTTGTTTTAGTTGTTAGTCAGTTATTGGTTCGTAAAGATACCAAAAAATCAAGCACTGACTACTTAAAACACCATATTTACTATACTAAAAACAGGCCCGGGTTAAATCCCGATGTGTTCCATACATTAAGTTTTGTTCCATTGGTACTTGTTTCATTTGGAACAATCAAGAATAAACGTTTATCTTTGCTTATGACTAATACAACCCTTTACCGACTAACCAATGCGTAAAATACAGGCAATAGTTCTTGCAGCGTTGTTCCCACTGGTGACAGTCTCAGCACAACGCATACATCGTTTTACAAGCGGACAGACCTCAGATAACAAGTATCAGGCCATATGTGAGGACAAGTCAGGATTCATATGGATAGGAACAGAGAACGGACTTAACCGCTATGACGGATACGAGTTCTATAAGTTCTTCCATGATGACGAGGACTCACTCTCGCTGATCGCGAACTACGTAAAGGCCCTTTACGTGGACAACCTTGGAACAATCTGGATTGGAACAAACCGTGGACTCCAGTATCTCACACCCGGCGAGAAGGCGTTCCATACCGTACGTCTGGCCGATGAAGGCTGGGGACCCTACATCCAGGAGATAAAGCAGTTCCGCGACGGTTACATATGGATTGCAGCACCGGGACACGGCATATTCTGGATCGACCCCGCACATCCTGATGATGCTCACGGATTCGTAAGCCTGAATAACCGCACGTCACAGAACAGCCAGTACCGTCATATCATACAGGACCGCGAGGGAACAATCTGGATAGGAACCATCACAGGCGTGCTCCTGTACGACCCCAAGACCGATAACCTCACGGAATTCGAGCCCGATGAGATAAACACCGAGGTCACAGACTTGAGCATAGACCCCATGGGGCGCATATTCATAACCACGAACCGCCACCTCTATATGTGGAATCCCGATATCCATCAGATGATGCGTCTCACGCCTCCTGAGGGCATCTGGGAGATAACCCACCAGTTCGTGAACCGTAACAATCAGCTCATGCTTTCGCTGCGAGGCAACGGTCTTCTGATACTTGACCAGAACCTCAAACTGCGTCCGCTTGACATTAAGCCATCCGACCGCAGTCTTGACAAGATCGATGTCAGCACATTCTTCCATGACCACGCCGGAAATTACTGGCTCGGCTGTTTCATGTCGGACCTGATCCTGGTATCAAAGGACCGTAACGAGTTCGATTACTGGAAGTTCTCAGGTTACACTGAGGATATATCGGGTACCGTTACAGCTATGGTCACTGACTCCCGCGGCAGGCTGTGGGTAGGTTACAACAACAACGGCCTGATATGCCTGAACTCACAGGGTGAGGTATTGAAGAAAGGAGCCGAGACTCCTTACGTAGGATGTATGTTCCGTGACAGCAGGAACCGCATATGGGTGGGACACCCCAGCGGCGGACTGTCACTGCTGAACACCCACACAGGTGAGCTCATGCGCGTAATTTCAAATGACTACGCCAACATATCGTCCATAACCGAGGACAAGCAGGGCCGTATATACTATTCGGAGCTGGGTAACGGTTTCAGCCGATACGACCCCACGCAGAATGACAGCGTATCGGAGATATACAGCGATTTTGCCAACCGCGGCCTGAACGGTGAGTGGATAAGCAATGACTGGGTTCATACCATGTTCATAGACAGCCGTAACCGCTTGTGGCTGGGACATGACAACGGCACGGACTGCTTTGACATAGACGAGAACATGTTCATGCGCATAAACCGCCTGCGCAAGTCAATAGGCACTGCAGGCTGTTACTGCATCCTTGAGGAGCATGACGGAGAGATATGGTTCGGAACGACCAAGGGCATACTTATTTATGACGTTGACAAGCAGGATGTTAAGGTCATAAGTTCCAAGGAGGGACTTACCAACGATGACATTCGCGGCATGCTCAAGGACAATGACGGCAACGTATGGGTATGCACCAGCAACGGCGTGAACAAGATCAATCCCTCAACACTTGAGGTGACCCGTTTCTATACCGAGGAGAAGTCATTCAACAGGGTATCGGCCATATCACGTGACGGAAGGATTTACTTTGGCAGCAACTCCGGAATAACCAGTTTCATTCCATCGGACATAAAGGCGGAATCAACTGTCAATAAGGTGATTATGACAGGGTTCTACCTGAACGGCTCACGTATAACCGCTAACACCACATCGGGTGGAAAGCCTATCACCAGGGAACCTGTGAACCAGACATCGGAACTCAGGCTGGCATATCGCGACAACTCGTTTACCATGGAGTTCAGTACGCTGAACTATGGTGAGGAGATGAACATCATCTACGAATACACATTCAATCTGGACCGAGGCACATGGGACAGCAACCTTGCAGGTATTAACCGCATATCGTTCTCAAAACTGCGTTATGGCCGATACGACCTCTCGGTAAGGGCCCGTTTGAATGATATTGTATCGGAACCGCGCACGTACAGGATCCATATTGAGGCTCCCTGGTACGCCACGACACTGGCTTACTGCATCTACATACTGCTGTTCCTTATGTTCCTGATGGTGATAATAAGGTTCCGCAAGCGCTCGCGTGAGCGTGAGATGAACGAGACCAAGTTCCAGTCATTCATCAACGTGGCGCACGAGATTTGCGCTCCTATGACCATGGTGATATCACCTCTGGAGGATATGCTGCATGACGATACGCTGCCTGAGGAGGTTCAGTCAAGCCTGCGCCAGATGCATAAGAGCTCAACAAGGATTCTGACCCTTATAAACCAGCTACTGGATATGCGTAAGTACGATGAGGGTCAGATGCAGCTCCATTTTGCCGAGACAGACCTCATTAACTTCCTCATGGGTCCGTTCGAGCTCTACACCCAGACTGCAGAGCGTCATAACATAAACTTCCATTTCAACCACGCCATGGCCGAGCAGATGGCCTGGATTGACCGCGACAGCATAGACAAGGTCATGATGAACCTGCTCTCGAACGCATTCAAGTATACTCCCGATGACGGCACGATAGAGCTGTCAGTCGAGGTGGGGACCGATGATTCCGTAAGCGGACCTCTCCACAACTACGTGCAGATTTCCGTATCGGACACCGGCATAGGACTGGACAAGGAGGAGGTGAACAAGGTGTTTGACAGGTTCTACCGCGCCGACAACAAGGTTACATCGGTCACCATGGGTATGGGTATCGGCCTTAACTACAGCCAGATGCTGGTTCACATGCATCACGGCGTAATCAAGGCTGAGAACCGCAAGGACGGCAAGAGCGGCAGCATATTCTCGTTCCGTATTCCTCTGGGCAACAAGCATATAGCTCCTGAGGATCTGGTTGAGTCAGGTGCCATAGCACGTCCGCAGCTGGACCGTTCGCGTGTAAGTATGGACCACAACGATCCCGAGAACATGCATCACTCCAACTGCTCGCTTAAGGTGCTTCTGGTCGATGATGACGACTCCATGCTCGAATACCTGACAGAGAGGCTCAAGATGAGCTATAAGATAATCACAGCGCGCAACGGTAAGGAAGGCCTCAAACTGGCAGTCTCACAGACTCCGGACCTTATAATCACCGATGTGGTGATGCCCGAGATGGACGGCATACAGCTTGTCAAGGCTCTTAAGGGCAACTCCCTGGTAAGCCATATCCCGGTTATATTGTTATCGGGCAAGAACAAGCTCCAGGACCGTATGCTGGGACTGGATACCGGTGCCGACAGTTATCTGCCCAAACCGTTCTATATCAGTGAGCTTAAGTCACTTATGGCCAACCTTATAAACAACCGTCTGATTGTTAAGGGCAAGTTCTCCGGCAAGCAGGAGCAGGCCGAGCGTGTGGCTCAGGTTCAGTTCGAGTCCAGTGACGAGCTGTTCATGAAGCGTGTCATGGCCATCGTGAACAAGAACATATCAAACAGCGAGTTCAATATCTCACAGATGGTCGATGAGGTAGGCATGAGCCGCACTCAGCTGCACCGTAAACTCAAGGAGCTGACAGGATTCTCGGCATCGAGATTCATGCAGAACATACGTATGCAGCAGGCTATGAAACTGCTTAAGGAAAAGCGCGTGAATGTGTCACAGATTGCCTACAGCGTAGGATTCTCGTCGCAGACACACTTCTCGACCACATTCAAGCAGTACTACGGAGTAAGTCCTACCGAGTATATAAAGCAACTGGATGAGGAGCAGAAGGGAAACGACGCTCAGTAAACCGCAACCTTACGTCCGCCGATTATATAGATGCCGGGCTCCAGACTGGATACGGCCTCATCAATACTACGGAATGAACCCAGATTAACGCCTATGATAGAGTAGGCGTTAATTGTTTCTGCTTGTACAGGAGCCTGTGCGGAACTGATATGGTCATATCTGTAGTCTTCAATAGGGCTCTCGTATGAATAATCCCAATATTGGGAATATATCATGTTGTGAGCGGCGACAGGTTGATCTATATGAGACTGGGCGAATGTCAACCCCGGCACAACAATGTCATTCTTGCCAAGCAGAAGCCAGTCCTCAATCTCCAGCCCGGAGTTCTTGACTAAAGGATTGTTTTTATCGACCGGGTCATTCCATGTCACGTCAACAGCATACCATTTACCGTTGTCCATCTGGATTTCATTCCAAGCATGATTATCAGGGGTATCCTGTACGTCGTATATAGCCAGGCCTGACGCAATACGGCAAGGTACACCCAAAGCATCACAAAGGACCTTCATGGCACGGCTGTAGCCCTCACAAACGGGACCATCAGGACCATTTGAACCGCGAAGCGCCGATATGCTGCTCCAGCAAGGCTGATTGGAATCTTTAAAATCTGTTGAATAGGCGTTATTCCTGGTAAGCCAGTTGTTCAGGTAACGGACCTTTTCATAGCGGTTTGTTGTGGGAGCATCGGCTATGATAGACTGTATAAGGGACTTATACTCTGTAAAAGCAGCTTTCAAGGATGCGTAGTCACGGAATTCCTCCAATCTGTTGTCAAAATTGTCTTCACTGTCACAGAGCAGCTGAACTGAGTAAATAGTGTAGTAAACGGTGAATACATTCGATAAACCGTTCCTTTTAACATCGTAAGCAACAGACTGGGCGGTATAATAAAAGTTGGAAAACCAGAATATGTCATTGTCATTCCTGATGGACGCAAAGAGATAGGGCGAAAATATAATGAGTTCCGTTGATAACGAGTCCACAATATCCATTATGGCTTGATCCGCATGTCCGATGACAACCTCCCGGCTGTTGAAATCCTCTCCCTCCTGCAAGGTGAAGGTCTTTTGGCCCCGATACTCACTTATATGGAGCGTATCACCGTCCTGAATCTTAACCAGAGCATTGTCAGTACCGGACTTGGCCTCATCAATCATGGCTGAATATCGGTCATAGAAACCGCGCATGGAAGCGGGCAGGTTATGTATGCGGTCTATCCACTTGAGGTCATCGGTAGCGGAAACGGAGCCGCGTGTCATAGCCCTGGCCGGTGTTGAAGGGTAGGACTGACCAAAAGATTGAATGGGCAGGCGTGTGTCAATCAGAGTTGGTGAGAGTTTATCCCTGGTAACCGTAAAACTCTGAGCGGCAGCATAGTTAACTGTAGCTGCAAACGCCAATATGAATATCATTATCCTTTTCATAAATATATCTGTCTGTCATTCAAATGAGTGTAGCAGTTCAATCTCCTCCTTCCACAGTGACTCATCGGGAGTCTCAAGGATGAACGGGATATCATTCAGGGCCTGATCCTTCATGATTTTCCTGAAAAAGCCCTCGCCGAGGAATCCCTTGGCTATGCTGTCGTGACGGTCCACGCGTGTAGCCAGTTCCTTCTTGCTGTCGTTCAGATGGATGGCGCGGAGGTAGCCATATCCAATCTCCTGGTCAAACTCCTCCCACACGCGCTCGTATTCGTTCTTAAGGTCATATCCGGCTGTATAGGTGT
Source organism: Bacteroidaceae bacterium (assembly GCA_045131955.1). Taxonomy (GTDB): domain Bacteria; phylum Bacteroidota; class Bacteroidia; order Bacteroidales; family Bacteroidaceae; genus Colenecus. The sequence continues at coordinate 23,321 of JBGURN010000252.1, read as the reverse complement.
GGCATGTGTCGATGCATACACCCACACGGGATTTGTCATTCACGCCCTCAATTATGCGTCTGATATGCCAGAATGCGAATCCTATGTTCGATCCCTGGCCGGCGGTATTCTCAATCACTGCAGTGACGCCGCTGGTCTTGTCAAGTGCCAGGTTTATGCTCTCTGCTATGCGGTCCATGCACTCCTCGGGGGTAATCTGCTTGAGATGACTGCCGGGATGAAAGTTGAGCATGGTGAGCCCGAGCTGCTCGCAGCGCTGCATCTCCTCAAGGAACGATGCGCGTGACTTGTCAAGTCCCTCAGGGTCCGGGCTGCCAAGATTGATCAGATAGCTGTCATGGGGCAGTATATACCTCGACTCGATTCCGCTCTTTAAGACATTGGCCTTAAATTCCTCTATTTCTTTAGGTTGCAGAGGTGAGCTGAACCACTGGCGCTGGTTCTTGGTGAACAGGGCAAAGGCCGATGCACCAACCGCCATCGCATTCAGGGGAGCGTTCTGCACGCCACCCGATGCCGACACATGAGGACCAATATGTTTCATAAAACCAAGTGTATTTAATTGAGAATTGAGAATTTAGAATTGAGAATTAATAGGCTGTACCTGCGTAGAATACGTACCGAATGGCCAATTTTCAATTCTCAATTCTCAATTTTCAATTCCATTATTATCCAATGTCAACAACCGTGATGCCGTGTCCGCCGAACTGTATGTGCTCGTCATGGTAATCCTTGACGGCCGGTACAGTGTGGAGGTATTGACGGATCAGGTTTCGCAGTATGCCGTTTCCCGTACCGTGAAGGATACGCACGCGGCTCATACCTATGAGTGTAGCGTCATCAATAAAGTGCATCACCGTCTGTATGGCCTCGTCGCCACGCATGCCACGCACGTCGATATCGGGCTTGAAAGCCAGCTTGCGGTTGTATATGTCATCATGAGTCTGCTTGCTCACGTAGGTAGCGGAACGGACATCCTGTGCCTTGACGGGCTGTGCAGCCTCCAGACGGTTGGCCTTGACTACGGTCGTAATCTGACCGAATGCCACCGTTATGTCATTCTTGTTTATCTTGACCACCTCACCGACCTGTGTCTGGCCGTTCAGGCGTACGCTGTCACCGACCTTGAACGTGATGCGGTTCTTGGATACAGGTATGTTAAGCGGCTCGGAGGGGGCGGGGGCATCGGCTTTTTCCTTGTTGCGGTCGCGCAGGCGGTCAAGCTTGCGCTCCTCACGGCGCTGCTGGCTCTGACGTATACGCTCCATCTTACGCTGGATCTTGAGCTCTTCCTCGCTGTTAGCCTGACGTTCGCTGATGGTATCCTTGAACTCAGTGAGCTCCTGACGTGCCAGACGGGTGAGTTCCTTATCGGCTTGAGCCTCCTTGATGGTACGTATGGTGTTCTCAATCATGGCGTTGGACTCATGGATGAGCTGGTCGGCTTTCTCCTTGGCCTCACGTATGATTGACTTGCGTTCTTTCTGCAGTGATTCCAGCTCCTGACGGTGCTGCTCAATCTGCTGGTCGAGCTGTTTCTCAAGCTGATGCACGTTCTGACGCTTGTTCTCCCAGTAGCGTTTGTCACGGACAATGTCCTGCAGGTACTTATCGGCATTGACATAGTCGCGTCCTACAATCTGGGTGGCATCCTCAATCACATCCTCGGGCAGACCGATCTTGCGCGCTATCTCAACAGCGAATGAGCTGCCGGGATTGCCTATCTGGAGTATATAGAGAGGCTGCATGAGATGACGGTCGTAGAGCATGGCGCCGTTGCGTATGCCTTCGTTGGCATCGGCATAATGCTTGAGGTTCTGATAGTGGGTGGTTATGATTCCGAACACGCGGTTGCGGTTGAACCGCATGAGCACAGATTCCGCTATGGCGCCGCCTATATTGGGTTCAGTGCCGCTTCCGAACTCGTCAATCAGGATGAGGCTGCGGTTATCGGCATGCTTCATCATGTTTTTCATGTTCAGAAGATGGCTGGAGTAGGTGGAGAGGTCATCATCAATGCTCTGCTCGTCGCCTATGTCTATGAATATGCTCTTGAATATGCCGGCATGGCTGTTGGGGCGCATGGGCACGGGGATTCCGCATTGGAGCATGTACTGGAGCAGTCCCACGGTCTTGAGGCAGACTGACTTACCGCCGGCGTTTGGGCCCGATATGAGCAGAATGCTGTTCTTGGAGTCCAGGTCTATGTCCAGGGGTACCACGCTCTTGTCATGGCGTGCAAGCGAGAGCTTGAGCAGCGGATGGACGGCCTGTACCCAGTCAACCACGGTCTTGTGTTCCAGATTGGGCTTGCAGGCATCGAAATCAATTGTCAGGCGGGCCTTGGCGCGGATAAAGTCAATCTGGGCCATGAAGGCGTAGGAATCCAGTATAGCGGGAATCTCGGGGCGGATGGAGTCGGTGAAAGCTATGAGGATGCGCATCACCTCGCGGCGCTCATCGGCCTCAAGTTCACGTATGCGGTTATTGGCCTCAACCACCTCCTCGGGCTCTATGAACACGGTTTTGCCCGATGCAGACTCGTCATGTACTATACCGCGGATCTTGCGTTTGAGTCCGGGTGCCACGGGGAGCACCAGACGGCCGTCACGCATGGTGGGAGCGGCGTCCTTGTCAACCAGACCGTCAGTCTGGGCCTGTTTGAGAATGCCGTTCAGAATACGTGATATGCTGAATGAGGTGTTTGTCAGGTCCATACGGATGCGGTAGAGCTCGGGCGATGCGTTGTCCTTGAGCTTGCCGAACTTGGTAAGGATATGGCTGATTGCCTGCGTGATGGAGGGGAATACAGCTACGCTCTGGGCCAGTTCTGAGAGGTTGGGGTAGAGTCCCTGGTTCTCCTCCTTGGAGAGGAACTCCACTATGCCGCTGATGGTCTCAAGGGAGCGCCAGAGCCCCAGAAGCTCGGTCTCGTCCATCCATGTGCCTACCACCTTGATGCGTGAGAGCGCCTCACGCAGGTCATGATAGTTCTGGTCGGGGAATGATTTTCCCTCGGTCAGTATCCTGACGAACTCCATGGTCTGGTCGAGCGCCTTCTCCACGGGGGCAAAATCGGTCTGAAATTGCATCTGCTCTACCAGCTGCACTCCAAGCGGACAGATGCAACGGTCGGCGAGCATCTGCCTTATCTCATCAAAACCGGTTTTCTGTTCAAAGTTATCAGGATATATCATATTATGCTGTGATTCATTTTATTAAGAGTTCAATATCCGATACTCCCGTGCGGTTGCGGAGCCAATGCTTGATCAGGTCTATATCGGGCTCTTTTGTCATGTCCTGACGGAATGAGAGTATGCAGATGTATGTCGTATCGGTCGCTACGCCATCGGTATTGTATGAAATATGGCGCTGCAGGGACATGTCGTTCATATCGGGCACGAATATGCCAAGCTCGCGGGTCATGCTGCTTACAGCCAGGGTATCGGCCATACGTATGGACGAGAGTTGCTCCTGGAGACGTGATATCTGCAGGTTCTTCTCGTTGAGCATCTGCGTGTAGTTGCTCTGTAGGGCTGTGATGGCTATTCCGCCGTCCTCCTGGTTGGATTGACGTACAACAAGGTCAACCTTGGGCAGATGGTAGACGCTTGACATCTGGCCGCGGATGTTGTTGATCACATTATCCGAAAGCGGCTCACCGAACAGGCGCACCTCAATCACGGACTGCTTGCGCGGGCTGGCGTTGTATTCGTATCGGGACTCGACCACGAATGTGTTGTCATATTTGAAAGCCTCGTCCACGAAGTTCCGGTAATTGGCCTCGAATGATGAACGCTGGATGATTGATATGGCTATCAGGATACTGGGCAGCGTGATGATTATGATCACGGCAACCATCGCGTTCTTGAGCCTCTTAAGCTTGGCCGGTTCCAGTTCACCGATTGCCTGGTATTTCATGACTCTGGTAACGATGAATGATGCCAGAGCAATGAATATGGAGTTGATAGTGAACAGATACAGCGCGCCGAGCATGAAACGGAACTGGAATGTGGCCAGTCCGTAGCCTACGGTGCAGAGTGGGGGCATGAGGGCTGTAGCGATTGCCACACCCGGGATTACCGTTCCTGTGCGCTCCTTACGGGTCTGTGCGACCATTCCGGCCAGACCGCCGAACAGCGCGATCAGTATGTCATATGTAGTAGGCTGTGTACGTGCCAGAAGCTCGCTTTGGGTGGTCGTGATAAGCGGCAGGGTAAAGAATACGGCCGATGTGATAAGGCTCACCACCACCATAAACAGGAAGTTTCGCAGTGACTCCTTGAGCAGGTTGAAATCATACACGCCCATGGAGTATCCCATGCCGATGATAGGTCCCATAAGCGGGGATATGAGCATGGCGCCGATGATTACCGCCGTGGAGTTGGTGTTCAGTCCCAGCGATGCAATGAATATGGCGAATATCAGGACCCAAAGATTTGATCCCCTGATCATTATACCCTTATGAATATTGGAGTTCACCTCAGCCTGTGTGGCTGCATCGTCCTTAAGAGCGAATCTGTCAAGGACTCTGTGTCTCAAAAACTCAATAACCTTGCTTTTGTCCATAATCATAACGTCTTACCATGCAAAGTTAATCAAAACTGCAACATTAGGGACGGTTCTTAATGTTATAGTTTTCGCCAAAACTGCAACAATAGGAACCGTCCCTAATGTTGCAATAGCGAACGGCAGTGAGCGTGTTTACGGAGTAAACTAAAAAAAGGTTGGTTGACCAAGCGGGTCCGGGGAGGGCGAATCCCTCTTCTGGAGAATAAAATAGGGCCGCGTTTAGCGACCCTAATTTTTGCGGAAGAAGAGGGATTCGAACCCCCGGACCCGTGAAGGTCAACGGTTTTCAAGACCGCCGCATTCGACCACTCTGCCATCCTTCCAAACTCGCACAGCTGTCATTCTCCGTTTGAGCGGTGCAAAGGTGGGGATTTTTTTTGGATTCAGCAAACGCTGAGAGAGTTTTTTGCGCTTACAATTGCGAAAAAACAAAAAGAGACGGTTCTTAATGGCAAAACTGCAACATTAAGAACCGTCCCTAATGTGTTACTTTTTGATGTTGATCTTGTAGACCTTGGTCTGGGTGCTGTTGGTACCGGGGAACAGGTACTCGGCAGTGATGACGGCTGTGCCCTCATCGCCCTTGATCTGCTCAACCCAGAACTGCATGGTTGACCATACGCACTCAACCTTTACCTTAGACTTCTGACCGGGTGCGAGCTGGTAGTCCATCTCGTAGTGGGTGTTGTCTACGTAACCGTTGTCATCATTTGAGTGAACAGGCTCAGCAGGCAGCTCAACAGCCTTTCCGCCGATGGTTACGTTAAGTACGGGAGGATTGGGGCGCTTGAGAGACTGTACCTGCGGGTTGAATCCGCAACCGTAGAACTTGCCGATAGGACCGTCTACAGCAGCATCGAACACCAGATAGATGGCATGCTTGCCGTCAACGTCATCAACGAACTCAGATACATCAATGGTGTACTTCTGGACTACTCCGACAGGTGAGTTTGCAGGAATCTTGAACTTACCGATCTCAATACCGTCATATGCACCGTTCTTCCAGGGACCGTCCATCATGACCTTGACATTGATACCGCCCTCACTTGAAGTCCTCTCAAACCAGATGTTGAATGATGAATGCTTCTTGGATGTGGTACCGTCAAATGCCTCAATACCCTTAGTATCCTTGGCAAGACCGCCAAGACCGAAATATTTATAACCGATGATATCGCCGGCCTCAACATTGCAGATCTGCTCGTTGTTCCAAACATCCCAGGTGTCCTGAAGTGAGTTGCGGTTGGTCTGCTGACCGTCCTTGTTGATGAATACGCAGGCGTAACCGGCTGAGTAGTACTTGTAGGGAGGAAGACCGAATATGTTGAAACCCTCTGATGTAACCTCGGCACCGGTGTAGTGGTCACCATTTGAAGCCTTGGCTGTCCAGGTCTCATCTTCAGAGTAGGGATCATAACCTGTGATGACTACCTTACCGCCCTCAGATACGGGTTTCTCATCCCATGTGATCTTAACGGGAGCAACCATAGCCTGACGGGCGTTACCGTTGCCGCGCGGAGGACGATGGTAGAATATGTACCACTGGTCACCGATCTTCTCGATACTACCGTGTGTGTTATGGGCAAAGTTCGATGTGATAAGCTTGGAGCCGTCCTCGCTGAGGATAGGACCACGTGAGTCAACAGCTACGCCACCGCTCTTCCAGGGACCCAGGGGAGAGTCACCGTAGCAGTAACGAAGGGCTGAGTTGGTTGAACCCAGACCGTAGTCAGGACCTGAGTAACCTGAGAATATCATCACGTACTTATTACCTACCTGACGGATTGAAGATGCCTCAAAGAAGTTGAACTCACCGGGATTCTGACCCTCGGCAAGTGCAGGATAGCTGGCTGCATCCTGAGCACCGCGAACACGTCCGTAGCTTGAGCTGGCAGGGAGCAGGGGATCAACGGGTGATGTGCCGGGACGTACAGAGTACATGGTGTTCTGGTCAAGCTGTGCACCTGTTGAGTGCTGGAAGCCCCAGAATGCATATGCACGGAATCCCTTGGCATAATCAGGATCGTTGCTGTCGGTTACCTTCTCAATGAATACTGAAGGATCGAATCCGATGCAACTGCCCTGGATGGCTGCGCCGTTCTCGTCAAGGTTCAGCGGGGTGAAGGGGCCGTCAGGACGGTCACCCTTGCAGACCATTGCCTCACGACGGGGACCACGGCTGTGGGGATAGAGATAATAAACCTTCTTGTCCTTGCCTTTATCGTCTTTCTCAATAACCTCGACCAGGTCAGGAGCGTACATTACGTCCCAGCGGCCGTTGGCTGCCTGATAAGTGAATACAGGACCGTCATCACGCCACTCGTTAAGGTTCTCTATAGGTGCAGACCAGACACGGATATCGGGACCGCAGTAACGGTTGGCACTTACATCGTGTGAACCGATGATATATGCGCGGTAATGACCGGGACGGTCGGGATCCTCAAATACCTTGGGCTCGCCGTCGGGTACATGCTCCCAAAGAGGCAGGTAGGGGTTACCGGTACCGCCATAGTTATGCACAAAACGCTGAGAAGCTTTAACAGGGCCTTCCTGGGCCTTCTTAGCAGCGAAGATGTTCTGTGTGGACAGAACCAAAGCTGATGCCATGAGAATCATGGTGCTTTTGAAAAGTCTATTGGCTGTCATGTTATTTTAATTGGTTATTCGGATTTAGTTTTCGTATCACTTTCTATTAGATTGCAAAAGTATGAAAAAGTTAAAAGCCTTTCCTGTGATTATTTAATGAATATAGTGAATATTCGGGGCTTCAAACCTGTGAGTCTCGGGGCAGTTCAGGGTCATGGTCTCAGTACCTACCTGAATCTTGAAATCACCCTCCTCAAGTATCCACTTGCCATCGGGACCGACATACGCAAAGTCGTTCATAGGCACGTCAAGGGCAACTGTCTTGGTCTCACCGGGAGCCAGCTCAACCTTATCAAACTGACGCAGGCGGCGGACATCGGGCGAAACGGTGGCAATCAGGTCACTGGTAAACAGCAGGACGCTCTCCTTACCGGCTACAGAACCTGTGTTGGTGACATCGACCGTAAAGCGGATTATGCCGTCGGCAACAATACGGTCCCTGTCGGCCTTGAGGTTGGAGTATTTGAATGTGGTGTAGCTCTTACCCTGACCGAACGGCCACTGAACCGATACAACCGCGTCATAGTCATAGGCGCCGGCCATCTTGTCGACCTCCTGGCAAGGCTTGTAGTCATATGTGATGAGTGAGTGGACCTCCTTGGGGTAGGTGAACGGCAGACGACCGCTAAAATTGGCGTCACCGGCCAGCAGGTTGGCCAGAGCGTCACCTCCGTAGTTACCCGGCAGCATGATGTCGGTAATAGCGTTTGCAAGGGGTTCGATATCGGCGATGATACGTGCGCGTCCCTCATTGAGTACCAGCACGATAGGCTTGCCGGTCGCAGCCAGGGCCTTTACAAGGTCACGCTGGTTCTTGGAGAGCGTGAGGTCCGTGATGTTACCGGGAGTCTCGCAGTAAGAATTCTCACCGATGCACGCGATGATGACATCGGCCTTGCGGGCAGCGGCGACTGCCTTCTCGATCTCAGGCTTGGACTCCGCCTCGAATGTGGCTCCGCGGGTGTACTTTACGCCCTGTTCCAGAATCACGTTCTCAGCACCGAACTTACCTACTAACGCCTCATAGATGGTGTTGTACTGAGCGGCGCATATATCGGCCATATCACCCTGCCATGAGTAGCTCCATCCGCCGTCAAGGCAGCGCATGCTGTTGGCGTTAGGACCTGTGAGAAGTATCCTGGTGCCTTTCTTAAGGGGCAGAATGCCGTCATTCTTGAGCAGTACCATACTCTCCTCGGCTGCATGCAGGGCAACCTCGGCGTGCCCAGCACTACCGAAATCGGGATAATCCTCAAGGTTCATGAAAGGCTGCTCAAACAGTCCCAGACGAACCTTCATCCTAAGTATACGGCGTACGGCATCATCAATACGGCTCATAGGAACGGCGCCCTCCTCAACGAGTTCCTTGAGGAGATCACAATATTCAAGACTGTATGGGTCCATGGACATGTCTATACCGGCGTTGATGGCCTGACGGATAGCGTCTTTCTTATCCTTGGCCACCTTGTCACGGTTGTAGAGGTTGTCAATATCGGCCCAGTCGGTTATGATCATACCGTCCCAACCGGTCTCCTCCTTAAGCCATACGGTAAGCAGCTCGTGGTTGGCGTGAGTCATGACTCCGTTCACCATGCCTGAGTTGACCATCACATTGAGCGCGCCTGCACTGATACCGGCCAGATAAGGCTGGAAGTACTTTTCACGCAGTTCCATGGGGTTGATGACGGCGGGAGTACGGTCCTTGCCCGATACGGGAACGCCGTAACCCATATAATGCTTGAGCGATACGGAGATATGGTATTTGTCGATGCCGTTGGGATTGCCCTGGAATCCCTCTACGGCCAATGCACCCATGGCGGCATTCAGGAAGGCATCCTCACCGAAGTTCTCCCAGCAGCGTGACCAGAGCTGGTTACGGCTAAGGTCAAGAGTGGGGCAGAATGTCCAGGGTACGTTGCTGGCACGTGTCTCGTAGGCGGTTATCTCAGCTGCCCTGCGAGTTGCACTGCGGTTGAATGTAGCGGCCATATTGATGTTCTGGGGGAACAGGGTACCGCCGCTGGTATATGTGGTACCGTGGTTCTGGTCAAGACCGATGAGGCAGGGGATACCCAGCACCTCCATGGACTTGTCCTGTATCTTCTTGACTATCACAGACCATTCCTGGGGAGTGGGAGGCACGGTCTGAGGGGTGTTAAGGAGTGATCCTACCTTGTATTTACCTATTACCTCTTCAAGTTTGTCGTCATCGACCACAAACTTGCCGTTACGTTCGGTATGTCCCACCTGCGGCAGGTTAAGCTGCAGCATCTGACCGATTTTCTCGTCGAGTGTCATTTTCTTGAGCACTGCCTCTACCTTATCCTCAATCGGATCGTAGTAACACCAGTAGAGTTTGGTGCTCTCATTCTTGGGCTTACAGGATACAATCGTCAATGCAGCCAAAGCCGTAAACAGAATACTTTTTCTCATTGCTATAATTAATTAGTTGGTTATCAATTCAATCAAATAAGGTCAAGAAGCAGCGGGATATCCTGCTCCCTGATACCCTTGGAAAGAAGTATGGCCCTGTCGCGGGCAAATTCCGCATCAAACTCCTCCTTGCCCATCTTGCTTATGCACTGGCGGTAGAGCGATACACAGCGCTGGATGTCACCCATGACCAGATATACATGACCTGCATTGAGACAGTCGTTAGCTGTGGGTTTGGATGCCAGAAGCTTGCCGTAATACTCTACAGAGCGGTCCATGCGGCCTGCCAGGAAGGCACACCAGCCGATGGCACGCCATGCCTTGGGGTAGTCAGGCTTGAGGTAATCAACCTTGAAGAAACGCGTAAGAGCCTCTTCATAACGTTTGAGGTCCACCAGACAGTCACCGATCTGAATCTGCAGCGAGAGGTTATCAGAATCCAGTTTCTCAGCCTGCAGAAGCAGCTCCAGAGCCTTTGAGGGGTTGGAGGTGAGTCGGCAGCACTGTGCCATATGACGCAGTGTCCAGGCGTTATCGGGTCTGAGTATATCGGCCCTTTGGTATGACTCAAGAGCCTCGTCATAGCTGTTGGTACGCTGCAGGGCATAGCCGAGCTGCTGATAGAAACGGTAGTCAGTGGAATAGGGGTGTGCCCTCTCCTCCATAAGACGATAGGCCTGGATTGCCTCTGTGTAGTATTTCTTACGCATGAGCCATGCGGCTATGGCCTGCGCCGATTCCTCCACTTGAAGTAAAGCCGATAAAGGATTGTCAGTCAATAGATTAAGATTCTCCTCGAACGGGTCGGTGAACTCATGTCTGCGTGAGAACAGGTTAAAGAAACGGTACAGGTCCTGAGCGTACTGACGTGCCGCGAAGTTCTCACGCACCTGTGGTACGGAGTCTCCCATGCTCTGAATCTGCTCCTCGACCTCACCGTCCATCTGCGACATTATCATGTCACGCTGCTCGCGCGGTATCTGTGAGAATGTGAGCGCGAAAGAGTATTTATCGGAGTTACAGAACACTCCGTTGGTGAGTATGGACTTGCCGAGTGGCGATTTGACGAATTCCTCACCCAGGCTGCGGCATACATCGGGCTGATCGATGCTGAACAGGCGGAACCAGTTCTGTATCTCACGGAAAAAGGGGTAGTTCTTGAGGTTGGAGAATGTGCTCATATAGACATCGGCACCCTCCATCTGGAGTTCGGTCATTTCCATGAGCTTGTCCTTGATCTCAGGCTTCTCTATCCACTCTTTCCAGTCGGGGCTTACATCTTCACGCTCCAGTTCCTCACGCATAAGGTCACCCAGCTTGGGGTTACGCAGCATAGTGGGGATGAACTCCTCACGCATACGGCGGTCTATCTCCTTGGTCTCACGGCACAGAAGCAGGGCCATCTGCACCTTGAGCATACGCTCAGTCATGCCGGGCACGTCCTGAAGCAGCGCTATACGGCTGCGGACCTCACTGAAGTAGGGCATTATGTCCCGATATCCTATAAGACTGATAGCCAGACCGGTCAGGGCGCGTATGGAGACGATTAGGCTCAGGTTCTCGGCTGCCTGGCAAAGGAACAGCACCTTAAGGGGATCGAAACGCTCCATAAGCGAGAGCGTCACGGCGCTCACCACAAGGGCTGAGTCATCCTCCATAACCAGTGGAGAATCAATTAGTTCCAGTATCTCTTTTGAATCACTCGTGCTCCACTGACCGTTGGTCCAGACAAGATCGAACAGCAAACCGAGCGTGTGTTCGTGGGTGCCTGTATCGGAGGTTGATACAAAAGACTCCAGCTGGAGCCTCAGACCCTCAATATTCTCGGTCCTGGAGAGCCGTGAACGAAGATGCTGGTAGTAGAGCAGCATGGAAGAGGGTTGCAGGCGTGACTGCAGCACCTCGTCGTTAAGGAGCAGGGTACGGCGCACCAGCTGGTTATAGACCTCAGTACGGTGCTCGTCGGGTGATCCCTGGCTGTAGTACTGCAGCATGTAGTGGTATGCACGGTCTATATCCTCATAGCGTGACAGGACCTCAATGTCCGATACCCCCGACATCTGTATCTGAATCTGCTCCAGAGCCTCTTTGAGACGGGCCTGAAGCAGCAGATTCCTGATCTGCCGTGCACGCTGTTTCAACTCCTCATCGACTGTCATATTAGGCTGTAATAAAAAAAGAAACCGCCGGAAAACTCCAGCGGTTTCAAATATAGTGAATTTCTGTAAGAAATCAGCCCTTGATAGCAGCAATTCCGGGAAGAACCTTACCCTCGATAGCCTCGAGCAGGGCACCGCCACCGGTTGATACGTATGATACCTTATCGGCAAAACCGAACTGCTTAACAGCGCTTACAGAGTCACCGCCACCAACGAGTGAGAATGCACCGTTCTTTGAAGTAGCGTTGGCAACTGCAGTAGCGATAGCCTTTGTACCGGTCTGGAAGTTGCTGAACTCGAATACACCGGCAGGACCGTTCCAGAGGATGGTCTTGGATGACTCGATAACGCCAGCCATCAGCTGAGCTGACTTGGGACCTATATCCATACCTTCCCAACCGTCAGGTACGTTGTTGTTGTCAACAACCTGAGTGTTGGCGTTGTTGTCGAATGCATCGGCTGCAAGGCAGTCAACGGGGAGGACGATCTTAACGCCCAGCTCCTCGGCCTTCTTGAGAACAGCCAGAGCTACGTCAACCTGATCGGGCTCACAGAGTGAGTTACCAACCTTACCGCCCTTGGCAAGAACGAATGTGTAAGCCATACCGCCGATGATAACCAGGTTGTCAACCTTCTGCAGCAGGTTCTCGATGATGGTGATCTTTGAAGATACCTTAGAACCACCGATGATAGCGGTTACAGGCTTAACTGAGTTGTTCAGAACCTTCTCAACAGCTACAACCTCCTTCTCCATGAGGTAACCGAACATCTTGTGGTCGGTATCGAAGAAGTCAGCCATAACAGCTGTGGTAGCGTGCTTGCGGTGAGCTGTACCGAATGCATCGTTTACATAAACGTCAGCATATGAAGCGAGAGTCTTGGCAAATTCCTTCTGAGCGGCCTTGAGCTCCTTCTTGGCAGCATCGTATGCGGGATCCTCCTTCTCGATGCCACGGGGCTTGCCCTCTTCCTCAGCATAGAAACGAACGTTCTCGAGCAGCAGAGCCTCACCGTCCTTAAGAGCGGCAACCTGCTCCTGAGCCTTAGCGCAGTCCTCAGCGAACTTAACATCAACACCAAGGCACTCTGATACATGCTTCAGGATGTACTTGAGTGAGTACTTGGGATCCGGGTTCTTCTTAGGACGACCCATGTGTGAAGCGATGATAAGACGACCACCATCAGCGATGATCTTCTTGAGGGTAGGCATTGCAGCTACGATACGGGTATCGTCTGTAATGTTGAAGTTCTCATCAACGGGAACGTTGAAGTCTACGCGTACGAAAGTCTTCTTTCCGGCGAAGTTGAATTTGTCAATTGTCATAATGTTTGTATGTTAATTGTTGTAGTTTTATTTTGGTTCGCAAAGTTAGTCAAAATCTGTCACTTTGTCCACTTATTTCTCTCTATTCTGGAAGAACTTGGAGAATGGTGGCAGGTCCTGGGTAAGCCATACGTTACCTCCAATGATGGTATCATGACCGATGGTTATGCGTCCGAGCACTGAGGTATTGGAGTAGATGACTACATTGTCCTCAATGATAGGATGGCGCGGAACGTTGATGGGATTGCCGTTCTCATCGAACTTGAAGCTCTTGGCGCCGAGTGTAACTCCCTGATAGAGTTGAACATGATTGCCTATGATTGCAGTCTCGCCGATAACCACTCCTGTGCCGTGGTCTATGCTGAAGAACTCGCCGATCTGAGCACCCGGATGGATGTCAATACCGGTAAGCGAGTGTGCAAGTTCAGTGATTACGCGGGGCAGGATGGGCACACCGAGTTCAAGCAGGCGGTGAGCCATACGGTAATGATACATGGCAACCAGTGACGGGTAGCACAGGATCACCTCCTCATGGCTTACGGCGGCAGGGTCACCGTCGAATATGGCCTTGACATCGGTTCCAAGCAGACGGCGCAGCTCAGGTATGCTCTCTATGAACTGCTGAGCGATCTCCTCGGCACAACAAGGCATTGATTCATGGAAGATTCTACCTATGTAATCAATCTGGTGTGAGAGGATGGTGTACAGCCTGCTCAGTGATGTCGAGAGATCCAGCGCCCCGAAGAAATTGCCGAACACGACATGACGGAACAGCTTTACAGCCTCCTTGATCTCGGCGCGGTCAATAGAGCGCTCCTCAACCTTGGGAATGTACTTGTCGGCTTTCTGAAGGGACTTCTTTACGTCTCTGATGCTTTCAAAAATGTCTTTGTTATCCATTGCCTTGCGGTTACAGACCGCAAAATTAGCTAATTAATGCAAGAAACCCTCCAATTAGCTCAGTTATTTGACAAAGGAGCTATCACCTGAACGTCCTTAACGTCGGGATAATAGAAAAGTGAGGCCGATTTATCATAAGAATCGAGGTTGAAATCGCCCTCCGTTATAGTCGTGATGCCACCGTTTCCACGGCCCGATGCACCACCGTTGGTACGGATGCCGCCCTCACTGAAAGCAATGTCCCAGTCCAGACGGTCAGCCCATTCCTTATCCTCCTCGGCGTCACCTATGGTGCTGCGGCCTACCATGGTATTGTCAGATATCCTGTAATATATCCACTTGCCCGGCTCAAGGGTGAGTTCAGCCTCACTCTGACGGAGCGCAGGAGTGTCATCGATTTCCTCCTTACAGGAGACCAGAAGGCTCAGGACGGCAAGTATTGAGATTATATATCGTGTCTTATTCATAGTCATTTACCTTGAACTTGATTTTACGGGTCTTGGGATCATAGTCTGTAACCATGATTTTGGCATAGCCTCCGTCGGCCTTCTGAACGCCATAGCAACGTTTGTGGTTATAATCCTGATAGTATACAGGATTCCTAAGATACTCGCTTGCCGTAGTCTTGACAGGATGATACCATTGACCCTGTGAGTTCTTGAACAGATCACTGGTCGGTATCTTGTAGTAGTTGGTTCCCATCCTGATGGTGCCCTCGTTGTCCTTGAACTTGACGGTATATGATTTCTCTTTCTCACCGCTGTAATCATAGAGGGTGAGGAAATTGACCTTACCCTTGCCGTTTCCTCCAACGATTACTTTCTGGATAGTCACGAACCAGCAGGGAGCCTTCATCTTTTGGGCTTCGGCATGGAGTTCAGAGAGGTCGAATCCAATCTCTATATCATCGGTATCATCATAGAGATTTCCCTGCATGAGATAATCGCCGCCCTGAGCCTTCACGATAGGATAGTTAATCACTTTCGACGGATACTTGGCCTGCACGCCGTCAGCAACGCCGAACAGTATGCAAAGGTCATTACGTGAGTCATAGGAGATATTAGCTTTCACGGTGACCTTAGGCTCAAAAAAGTCAGTGTCATAGAACAGGACCTCTGCGTTGTGGTAAGCATAGACACCTCCTTGTGATTTTGGGCGGGTGTAATAGCTGAAAGGCACATAAGCCTTACCGTCATCACCCCAATATCTGCCCCAGGAGTTAACCATTATGAATGCTCCTTTCTCATCATCCTCAATCACGCCGTTCTTGTCACAGTCCCACTCAACTGCAAGGTCGTAGCCTACAATCGTCATTGCATGTGATCCGCGCGATCCTGAATTTGTAAGAATCTCGTCGATACCGGCATTTGACGGGCCTGAATAGCCTGTACTGTTCCAGTTATCGCTGAATGCATATACCGCCAATCCTCCGCCGGGCAGTCCGTCCTGCTTGTCATACAGGTATCTCAACACCTGTTCTATCCCTTCACGAGTATTGACCGATACCAGAGTCGCTTTTACGGTCTTGTAGTGCATGGCACGGTAATACTTCTCATAGCCTGTCACCCAACGGAACGGATACTCGTTTTCATTACCGTAGTCACGAACCGACAATGCGCCGGCAACACTTGTTATATTGAATGCGTCAGGATTGTACATGGAACCCTCATCCTTGCCTCCGTTGACGTAGTTCCAGGTCCAACGGTAACTGTATGTATAGTCATCGGGATTGTCGGCAACCCTGCGGTTCAGTTTGCGGTTCATCTCATAGGTGAACAGATAATGCATGCATGCGGCCTGGGCGCACGAACTTCCATGCTGGTCAACCACTGCCGGGAAGTAGGGCGATGTACTGTTGTCGACCATGGGCGGAATATCCGTACCGTTGGCCTCCTGGGCATATGAGCCCTGGAACAGCACACCTGACAGGCAGTATATCAGTAGCAGTCTTTTCATCTCACCCTGTTATAAGTCTTGAGGGCCTCTTTCCTTACTCTCATGGGGAAACTGTCATCGGCACTGACGGCAAAGGCCATCTCAGCTATATTGGGTGCCTGATATGAGAGGTCATACCATCCCATAGCCTCCCAGAGAACGGTGAGTATCAGTTCATCCTCCTCAGGATTGGCCAGGAGGGCCAAAAGCTGGGGTACCATGGTGTGTACGGGATTGTTCCTGAGCAGTCTGGCTGCCATCTTACGCTCGTCCTGAGGGCTGTTGGGGTCCAACAGAACGGGGTTCACCTCATCCGGGATGGTTGTGGTGAAGCTCTGAAGCGCACTGCGTATAAGACCGCCTATGCTGTCCGGGTTGATGTAGCAGTCAACAGTGGGGAAATACTCGTCAAATACGCTTACCACATATGTGGAGTCAAGCGTGCGGAAGGCGTTTGTGAGGTCAAACTCTATACGCTCCGATGTATTGTTCTTGGACGCAATGCGTACCAGTCCGGGAACCAGACGTGCATCACCGGTCTTGCCTGCCATGTTTATGGCAAGTCTCTGAGTGAGCTCGTGGCTGTCATCAAGGGCCAGCGCAAGGCATTCCACGTAGTTGTCGTCACGGTACTTGGTGAGTTCCATAAGGGCTGCCAGACGTACTATACCTGAGTTGGAACTCTTGAACTTGGCCGCCATAAGGTCTGAATAGTTCTGCCTGCTCAGACCGAGTTTGTGGAGAGCCATTATCTGAAGGGCAGGGTAGCTGCTCTCAAGCTGTTTCTTCCAGAAGTCATCATCGGCATTCGAGATGGCATCATTTATATCAAAGCCGATATTTACGGCCGGGGTAAAGCTGAATGTGGGATCACCCAGGATATGCTGCTCCAGATAGGCACCGAACTGAGCCATATGTCCGGCTCTCATTCCCAGTCCCAGAAGTCCTGCAAAGTGGTCGGCCCATTTGTCCTGAAGCACATTCACGGTGTTACCCATGACTACGATCGTTCCGTTGCCCTCGCCGAACAGGTATCCCTCCTGGATGCTCTCGTCACGATGGAACGAGCCGTTGTAGCAGCCGTCGAGCGACACCATCCTTACTTGAGGATGATAGTAGCTGAAATCGCTGAAATGGAGGTTTATACTGTTCTCCTCTTCAATATCTGCAGCCTCATCGGCCTCAATCTGCTTAGGATCCAGGGCACCCTTGTACCAGGAGTCAGGTATCTCGCAGTTGAAATAGTTGCGGACCCTGCGCTTAACCTCAGCATCGGAGAACCCCTTACGGTGGCCCTCACGCATCTGTTCGCGCATAAAGCGGTGGAAATACTCCATCTCCTCTATGATGGTTGAGGGCTCAGGGTATTCGCTCAGATACTCGGTATCAAAGGCTCCATGATGGTGCAGGACTGCAAAATCCAGTGCCTTGTACTGCATCTGCTGCATGAGACGGGTCTTTACGAATGTCTCGCGCTTATGGTCTATATACTCTATGCTCTGCTGCTGTGTACGCATCCAGGGGAAATGGTCATAGAGCTCAATCTTCTCGTCTATACGTGCCTCGGCCGATTCCGATATATAACCTTCACCGCTAAAGTAGAACATGCGGTCAAGGGGATTGTTCAGACTGTCGGCGGCATTCACGCGCTGCATGTAACGGCGGAGCTTGTCATACTTGAGGCCGGTGGCGTTAGTGCGCGGCATGATGCGGGCGCTGTAGATGGTGGGATGGAGTTTCTGGGCGCAGTCAGGACGCAGGCTGTAAAAGAAATACTCCGAGCGGGCGGAATCCTGCTCTATGAGGTCGAACTTAAGGTCGAACGAGTCATAGAAACGGTCCGAAGGCACACAGTATTCGTTACGGCTGAACCTGGGGTTGTCCTGGTCCATCTTGAGTGCCGTGGTCATGTGCTGCGCGTCACGTACCATCACCACAGGTATGTCACCTATGAATACGCAGCCCTCAATGGGATGCTGCGGGTTGTTGTAAAGGCGTATGAGTTCTTCACGGATGCTGTCGGGCTGTCCCCAGCGGTCAATGACCAGATAAGGGGTAAGACCGCGTGACTCAACAGTCTTGCAGTAACCGTCAATCTCAGCCTTGGCCTCATCATAACTCTGAGGGTCTATGATAATGGCAAAGCCGTCACGCTTGACCTGGGTGCATGATGCAACCAGAAGAGCCAGTAAGGGTATTAGTTTATTCAGTTTCATCGTGTTTATTTTGTTCTGTTGTATGTCTTCAAAGCTTCATTGCGTACCGTAACGGGGAATGACTCATCCTGAGCCACCTTGAGGGCGGCTGAGGCTATATCTCCGGCACGGTATGATACGCTGAACCAGCCTATGGCCTCCCAAGCGGCTTTCTGAACGGCAGAATCCTCAGGCGCTGCGGGCTTGCTCAGATAATCCAGGACTATGTCCGTGTTGTAATGAGGCGGATTGTTACGCATGCTGTGTATGGCGTTCATCTTGCTGTTGTAGCTTGCAGTGGGGCTGTTAAGGGCCTTGGCTATGTCAAACACAGGATTGCCTGCATAGTTTGAGAGCTTGACCATCAATGCGTTCCATACGGTGTCAGGGTTTGCGTGATAGGTGTTCTTGAATGCCTCGGCGGCAGCATTGATCACGGCTGTGGAGTCAAATGAACGGAGTACGTTGTTCAAGTCAAAATCCACACGCTCACTCAGGTTGTTGTCCACACGCAGACGGGCTATAGGCTCAGCCAGTATGGGATCACCGCTCTGACCGGCATAGAGCACGGCAAAACGCTGTGTCATCTCATGCTCATCGTTAAGTGAGGTGATGATGCAGTTCTTAAAGTTGTCATCGCGATACTTGGAGAGCTCCATCAGGCATGCCAGACGTACTATACGGTTGTCCGATGAGGTATACTTGCGGTATATGGCATCGGACCAGTTGTCATCACTGAGAGCGAGCATATGTACGGCAAGTACCTGTACCGAAGGATAACGGTTGGTGAAACAACGGAACCAGAAACGGTCCGGTGCATGAGTTATGGCGCTGTTTATATCAAAATCGGCATCACCCGACGGAGCGAACGAGTAGGTGGGGTCACCGAACAGATGGAACTCCATGAAGGTACCCAGCTGAGCCATGAAACCGGCACGCATACCCAGTCCCAGAAGACCGGTGTAGCGGTTTACCCACTTGTCCTGGATGGCGTTCACGCTGTTGGCAAGTACCAGCAGTGTGCCGTTGCCCTCACCGAACAGGTAGGCCTCCTGGATATTGTCATCCAGATGGAACGAGCCGTTATAGCAGGCATCGAGCGATACAAGCGGAGTCTGCGGATGGTAGTGGTCAAACTCCTTGGTTACAAGAAGGTCCAGAGGGTCACGTGTTCCGCTCAGATACTGTATGGTGGCGTCACCGTGATGTGAGAGCAGGGCATAGTCGGTACGGGGATCCTGCAGTTCATCTGTAAGACGCGTCTTGATATACTTGTCACGGGTGTAATCCACATATACGACCGAGAGCTGCTGGTCCCTCATCCAGGGGAACTGCTCGTAGAACTCCATCTTGGCATCGGTACGGGCTGCGAATGAGCCTGACAGGTTACCGTCACCGCCGAACATGAGTACGCGGTCAAGCTTGTTCTGTGCCTTGTCTGCCTCATTTACACGCTGCATGTAACGGCGCAGTTTCTCATATCGGTCTCCACGTTCGTTGTCACGGGGTGTTATACGGGCCGAATAGATGGTAGGAGCAAGTTTCTGGGCTCCGTCGGCTCTCAGAGAGTAGTAGAACCAGCGAGTGGAGTCCTTGTCCAGATAATCGAACTTAAGGTCAAAGCTGTCATAGAAACGGTCTGACGGTATGCTTGACTCGATTCTGGGGAACCTCTCCTGGTCCATCTTGAATGCACTGGCCATATGCTGTGCATCGCGCACCATGGCTACGGGTATATCGCCTATAAGGACGCAGCCCTCAATAGGGTACTCCTTGTCATTATGGAGCCTTATAAGCTCCTCACGGATGCTGTCGGGTACTCCCCAGCGGTCTATCACCAGGAACGGATGCAGTCCGCGGCTCTCCACCACCTCCAGGTAGCGGTCAATCTCAGCCTGCGCCTGCTCATAGCTCACGGGATCTATGACCACAGCCAGTCCGTTAACATAAGTCCTTTGGCAGGAAACTGCAAGAAGCGTTCCTGCAAACCATAATGCGATGTCCTTGACTTTCATATCAGAATGTGTAGTTTAGTTTGAGTGTGAATGACTTTCGGTCAGCATCCTTGAACAGGCTGTCATCACCTGTGTAGCCCTGCATGGCACCGCTGGCCGTCAGTGTGAGCCAGCCTTGCTGTGAGAGCAGTTCCAGAGGATATGAGCCGCTCAGACTGACCATTGCATGGTAGTCCTGTGCTGAGAGATATGTGTATTTGGGTTTATAGTAACCGTTAAGTATTTTCCTGTCAAGAGGAGTAGCCGTGGCAACCTCCATCTCAAGGGGCTTGAGAGCGTGGTTCATGCCGCCGTTGACATCGGCCTTGAAACGCATGCCGAACATGCTCCAGTTCTTGCCGAATCCCAGATCGGCCGTAAGCATGGTGTACTTGGCATAGTTCTCATCGGGGTACTGCTTTACGTCAACCTGCCTGAAACCGGCAGTTGCAGATATATGCATATGGGGAACATCTGAACGCATAAAGTTCAGAAGATATGTAAGTGAAGCGTTCATCTCACTCTGCTTGTGGATGACCTCGCTCGAATTGATTTCATAATAGGGCTTGCCATACTGGTCTGTCTTGGCCTGCTGGTTATACCACTTGCCTTTGCAGTTCTCCATATCGGCCCATATGACCAGATTGTGCTGCAGGTCGGAGTGGGTTAGGGTGAGACGGCTCTTGAGGGAGATTGTATTCTGACTGAAATCACCTGCGCGATAGTCATAGTCATTTGACGATTTACTGTCAATGGCATCCTCTGAGTTCATTATGTAGCCTATCTCTGTATATGAACTGAATGTTCCAAGGGTGGCAAAGTTGAGAGCTCCTCCCAGTCTCTTGCCATCATAATAACGTGTGGCTCCTATGGCATCCAAACCATCATATCCGCCAAGAGCCTTGTATCGGTATATAGTATTGTGCTCAATGACCATATTGTTCTCAACAGTGGAACGCACTCTCTCATGGTAGAGTTCAGCAAGAGCTGATGCACCCAGAACAATCCGGTCACTGATATTCCAGTTTATGCCGGGAATGACAGTCGTCCTTGCCGCATTGGCCCTGAGACGAGGGTCTGACTGGTCGGCCTTGTGAGCGGCTTTATATTCGGCACTTATGCCTGCGGTTATTCGGTCAGAGAATCTGTAAGCCACCGATCCGCGTATACGGAACAACTCCTTACGCGAATCATTGGTAAGGGAGTCGTAGCGGAGTGTATCCGCAATAAGGAACGGGTTGAGAGCCGATGTAAGAACGGTTCCGTTCCAGCGCATGTCTTCATGGTAGTTGTTGGAATATTCCATACCTCCCTCGAATGCGAGGTCGTCAAACTTCTTTATTCCATAGATATCGACATCGGTAATACGGTTAACGGTTCCTGCGTCATACGGACGGAAATCACCATTACCAGATTGGAATGCAACCTTGATGTCATTGACTGACTTGTAGGGAAGGTTGATCCTGTCGGCCGGATTCATGGAACCTGTCGTGATGTCACTACTGTAAAGACCTTCCTCATACCATGGGCCATTGTCCTGTACGGTTTGTGCAAATACGGTTTGAGAGGCCCCAGTAAAAGACAATGAAGCCACAAGTAACGATAAGATGGAAAGTCTGTTGTTCATATCCTTTATTTTGAAAGTTAAATAATCCGCAGGGCAGGATATGGGTTCCTGCTCCGCGGATTAATGAATTTATCAGTCAGCGGCAGTGAATGTCCTGTGAGGCACAGGTGTCTGACCGTACTGAACAAAGTCATTTGATGAGTTGTTGGTATCGGCAAAGTATGCACGGCCGTTCTCAACCTTTGTGCACTTTCTGCGGATACTTCTCTTTGAGTAAGCAGGATCAGCCCATTCCTCGTCCGAAGAACTTACGCAAGCATATCCGGCATCATCAGAGTCAAGGATAACCTTGCAGATATTCTGCTCCTCATTGAAGTATACAACGTCAACAGCGTCAATGACATACTCTGAAGGTACACAGAGAGCAGCCATCCACTGACCCTCAGGCTTGAGAGTATTGTTTATTATAAAGCTCTCCATTGTTGAATCAGCAGGAATCTTGGCCAGGATAAGTGAACCGCCTGATGTGGGAGGCATAAAGTCGAATCCAAACTTTGAGAAAGCAACCTCAAGGTTAGGCACATCAGGATCGTCAGTATCAGGATTCCAGCTCTGATCCGGTATGAAAATTTCCCAATCAGCATTGCTGAGGTCAACAGGAGACTGCTCATCACCCTCCTCAAGCTCACGAGCTGAGTGGTTGATGGCACGTGTGGCTACAACTACGCTCTGACCGGGCTCAAGGGGATATTCATTTCCGCTGCCGGGGAAGTAAACCGTGTGGTTGGTCATGGGGTAGTAATCGGGAAGGTTACCTTCTTCATCGGCCCATGAGCTAGGCTCACCGTAACCGTTCTCTACAATACCCATGATGATACCGTCAAGATACTGAACCTCATCAGAGTTGTTTACGAGCTCATAAAAACCGTCTGTCCAGTAAGACTGGGGGGTACCGGTAAAGTAAAGCTCCTTGAAGATGATCTTACCCTCGGGCTTAGATTTGCCAAGAATAATTGAAACGCTTGTGTTGGCGTTGGTAACGGTTACCTTTGAAGAGCCTACGTAGTTGTAGAACTCATCAGAGCCGGTAACGGTGATAGAGTAACTGCCTGCTACCAGGTTGAGAACTGCCTTACCGTTCTCTGCAGTAGCAGATGTTGTCTTTCCGTTTTCACTGACAGCGTTAACGTTAAGAACCAGACCCAGTGAATCAATGTTTACGGTCTGTGAGCTCACGTTAACTGTCACTTGATACTTCTTTGCCACTTCATCCTCATTGTCGCAGGCTGCGAACATGGCAACTGAGCAGATGATGGCTGCGAATAAACCTTTTTTCATTGCGATAAAAGTTTAGTTAATAATAGAGTTGATTATTTATAGTTTCAGTTTAATCTCTGCACCAAAGTATTGGGGTATTGCCAGGTTGCTGCGAGAACCTGAAATAGGTGACTTGTACATACGGCGCGCATTGAACATATTGTTGGCCATAAATGATATCTCCAGAATATCCGAGAACTGCTTGGTCAGACGGAAATTCATGGTGAGTGTTGCAGGATATGTGATCTTGTCAAAATTACCGGCATAGGTATAATCCTGGGT
>JBGURN010000251.1:0-5872 GCA_045131955.1 Bacteroidaceae bacterium | reverse complement strand
TGCATGGCGCAAAAGTAGTCATCATTGCCCATGGGCATGAATCTTTTTTTGACATTTTTCTCCATGGTTACACAATTATTGGTTTTTGTGCGCGTTATTATATAAAAACTTGATAGATGCTAAACTACAACATACAGAACTACAGCAGCATCTCCCGAATGGAGCACTCAGACGCCATGGGAGCTTTTCAGCTTGGTCTCAAACGTCTGTTTGACATAGTATTCTCAATACTTGGCCTGATATTCTTTTCCCCCCTGATCCTGATATTCTCACTGGTTCTTTTCTATGACAAGGGTCCCGTGATTTTCAAGCAGGAGCGTATAGGATACAGAGGCAAACCGTTTACCATCTACAAGTTCAGAACCATGCGTACCGATGCCGAGTCGGAGGGTATTCCACGTCTGGAGAACGAGCGTAACCGCTATCTCACACCGTTCGGCCGATTCCTGCGCGCTCACCATCTGGACGAGATTCCCCAGCTCTGGAACGTACTTAAGGGCGATATGTCATTCGTAGGTCCCCGTCCCGAACGTCAGTATTTCATTGACCAGATCAACCGCGAGACCGATGACTACCGTTACATCTACATGATGCGTCCCGGAATCACCTCTTACGCTACCATCTACAACGGATATACGGATACTATGGACAAGATGCTCAAGCGTCTGGAATATGACCTTGACTATCTTGACAACCGCAATGTTTTCACTGACCTGGGAATTATCATCAAGACCTTCTTCTCAGTGTCCAGTGGCAAGAAATTCTAATTTCTTCCTTTGTTACTTATGAGAAAAGCATTTGTTTTGTCGCTATTGTTGTGCGCTGCCGTATCGGCACAGGCACAGATGTCCGAAGACAAGATAATCCAGTACGTACAGGAACAGCAGGCTAAAGGCGTGTCGCAGGAGCAGATCGTCTATGACCTGAACCGTCGTGGCGTGACTCTGCAGCAGCTCCAGCGTATGCGTGACAAGTATGAGAAGCAGCAGTCCACCGGCATACTTGGCAACACCATGCCTCAGAATACCCAGGCAGGACGCACCAGGACACAGGGTCAGCCCCTGAACCAGGTTCAGCCTGAATTGTCCATGACTCAGGGTAATGCCACTCTTGGAAGAGACAGCCGTTCAATAGAGAAGGAGAGACTCCAGAATATGTATGACGAGTCCATGTTCCTTTTCGTTGACTCCATCTATCTGCTCAAGCAGAGTCTCATGCCGCAAAGGAAGGTCATATACGGACATGACCTGTTCCAGAACAGGAACCTCTCATTTGAACCCAGTGCCAACCTTGCCACCCCCCAGAACTACAAGCTGGGCCCCGGTGACGAGGTCATAATCGATATATGGGGCGCATCGCAGTCAACCATACAGCAGGTCATTTCGCCCGATGGCAACATCATGGTCGAGGACCTGGGTCCGGTCTATCTGAACGGCAAGACCATACAGGAGGCCGATGCATATATTAAGAAGGTGTTCAGCCAGATCTACTCGGGACTGGGCGGTGATGACTCCAACTCCAGCATAAAGCTCTCCCTTGGACAGAACCGTTCGGTGCTGGTCAACGTGATGGGTGATGTGGAGAATCCCGGTACATATCAGGTATCATCGTTCGCAACCGTATTCAACGCCATCTATATGGCAGGCGGAGTAAGCGACCTGGGTTCCATGCGTACCGTCAAGCTCTTCCATGAGGGAAAGGAGGTTGCCACCATCGATATGTATGATTACATCCGCAACGGTAAGGTGCAGGATGACATCCGCCTCAATGACAATGACGTGGTGATAGTGTCACCGCACTCTCTGCTGGTGAACATAGACGGCCGCATACGCAGGCCCATGTACTATGAGATGAAAGAGAACGAGACACTGGCCAACCTTATCGATTACGCAGGTGGTCTGGAATCGGACGCATACCGTAAGGACGTACGCGTAATACGTATGGGTGATTTCCAGCGTCAGATATTCACGGTCGACAAGGATGCCCAGAGCAGCTTCAGGCTCATGGACGGAGACTCCGTATACGTGGATTCCATACAGACTACATTCGCCAATATGGCCGAGGTCCGTGGCGCGGTATACCGTCCCGGACAGTTCCAGATTGACGGCGGCATAACCACTGTCAGCCAGCTCATCCAGGCAGCCGGCGGACTCAAGGAGGATGCGTTCCCCACAAG
Source organism: Bacteroidaceae bacterium (assembly GCA_045131955.1). GTDB lineage: Bacteria > Bacteroidota > Bacteroidia > Bacteroidales > Bacteroidaceae > Colenecus. The sequence continues at coordinate 3,696 of JBGURN010000251.1, read as the reverse complement.
AGCCCTTCTGAGCCGCACTAATCCCGACAAGACCCTGACCAACCTCTCAATCGATATCAAAGGTCTCATGGAGGGTTCCGCACAGGACGAGCCTCTGCGTAATAATGACGTACTGTTCATACCGAGCCTGTTCGATATAGGTGAGGTCAAGACATTCAGCGTATACGGCGAGGTCCTGTTCCCCGGTGATTACCGTTATGCCGATAACACCAGCATTGAGGATCTCATACTTCAGGCCGGCGGTCTCAAGGAGGATGCCTCCCTGGCCAAGGTCGATGTGGTACGCCGCAACCGTGACAAGAACGCTACCGAGAAGTCGGAGAATATATCCGAGACGTTCTCATTCAGCATAAACGAGGACCTCTCCATACAGGATAATGACTTCCGTCTGGAGCCCTATGATGAGGTTTATGTACGCCGCAGCCCGGGTTACTCGGTCAACCGCCGTGTGATTGTGGAGGGTGAGGTCACATTCCCCGGTTACTATTCACTTATGACCAACAACGAGTGTCTGAGTGACATCATGGAGAGGGTGGGACAGTTCAGCAATGAGGCCTATCCCGAGGGTGCCCGTCTGGTACGTACCATGACCGATGACGAGAGGGTGCGCATGCATAACATAGCTGAGATCCTGGCTGCCAACGACTCCGTCACCCTGGCCCGCACTCTTGACAAACTGCAGAACTCAACCACATATGAGGTAGGTATCAACCTCAAGGAGGCCATAGAGAAGCCGGGTGGAGCCGCCGATATCGTACTGCGTGACGGTGACCGCATCATCATACCGGTATTCACCAACACCGTAAAGATTAACGGTGAGGTGATGTACTCCAATACGACCCCGTTCGTAAAGGGAAAGAACCTCAAGTACTACATTGAGAAGGCCGGCGGATTCTCCGAGAAGGCCAAGAAGAACAAGGCTTATGTGGTTTACATGAACGGTTCGGTATCAAAGGCCAAGAAACGTTCCAGCAAGCTGGTACAGCCGGGTTGCGAGATTATAGTTCCGGCACGTCAGCAGCGTGATGGCCTCAAGACCACTGAGATACTGAGCTTGGGATCTACATCGGCATCATTGGCAACTGTGGTACTGGCACTCATGAACCTTTTGAAATGACGGCTATGGAGAAAGAGAAGAAACAGATCATAAAGGAGCAGGACATCATTGAACTGCTTGCCCGCATATACTCGAGAAAGAGGTTCATCATTTGTTTTACCCTCATCTCTTTCGTGATTGGCATAATTCTGGCATTCACATCGGTCAAACAGTATACTGCACAGGTTATGGTATCGCCCGAGAGTGCGGAGTCATCGGGCCTGTCGGGTAACATAAACTCGCTGGCATCGATGGTGGGTCTTGATTTCAGCACCTCATCGGAGGCTATATATCCGCTGTTGTACCCCGATATCATCAACTCGCTCCCGTTCCTCACGTCACTTATGGAGAAGCCTGTGAACGTGGCTACCAAGGAGGGTGTGATTGACACCACTTACGCCTATTATCAGACCAGACTGCAGCGCAAGTACTGGTTCACGACCGTCATAAAGACTCCCAAGAGGCTTGTCAAGAAGGCCATAAAGGCCATGACCGGCAAGAACAAAAATATCGGTAACCCCGATGTCTATGACCCGTACCGTCTCTCTGAGGCACAGCTCCAGCAGATAGAGAGCCTGCTTGGCAAGATAAACGTGTTCGTGGACAAGAAGACAGAGGTCATAACCCTCTCGTTCAAGGATCCCGATCCTGAGATTGCCGCCCTTATGGTTCAGTACATAGAGCAGGAACTTGAGACCAAGGTCGTGGATTACAGGACCAGGAAGGCCCAAAAGGACTGCGAGTATATGGCCAAACTCTATGAGGAGTCTAAGGCTGAGTATGAGAAGGCACAGGCCGATTATGCCGATTTCGTGGACCATAACCGCAACATAACGCTTGAACGTGTACAGATAGAGCGTCAGCGCCTTGAAGACGAGAAGGACCTCAAGAACACACTCTACTCACAGTGGGCTCAGCAGTTGCTCCTGTCACAGGCCAAGCTGCAGCATAATACACCGGTGTTCACCATCATCAAGCCTGCCGCAGTACCGGCTCTGCCCTCATCAATCAGGCGTCTATTCCTCTTGGCTATCTATACTATACTCGGATTCCTGATCTCTGTCGGCTGGGTCCTGCTTAAGGATCCCGTTGCAGCTGTGATAAGGAAACTCAAAGCCAATTGACGGATATGATCTATATACTGCTTTTCCTGTTCCTTCTGATACCTGTCATAAGGTACGACCTTCTCGCCAAGAAGGGAGGAGAGGAGTTGTGGTATTGGACATCGGTCATACTGCTGGTGCTCGTGGCGGGGCTCCGTTACAGGGTGGGGGGCGATACCCTTGTCTACATGGCGGAGTACAACATGTACCCAAAACTTGATGAACTTGCCTATTTTGACTTTGAGACGGCCCGATACAACCCTTTGTGGTATATCATTGCCTCTGTGGCGCGTTCCATCGATGACAGCTTTACCTGCTTCCAGATATTCCACGCGCTGATAGTTAACATCTCATTCTTTCATTTCTTCAGGAAATACTGCCCCAGGTACTACTTCTCGGCCATACTGGTATGGTTTGTGGGTTACTGGTGCTATTTCAGCTTTGAGGTGCTCAGGGAGGTGCTCTGCATAAGCCTGCTGCTCTGGTGCATAGACTTCCTGCTTGAAAAGAAATACCTGCGCTACTACCTTATGTGCACAGTGGCGCTGTTCATACACTACTCGGCGGTGATCATGCTCTTTTTCCCGCTGCTTCCGCTGGTGTTCAGGCGTCCCAACTGGAAATTCCAGGTGCTGATACTGGGTGCGGTGGTCCTCTTTACCATGGTGGTGAACATACCCTCGCTGATAGTGGGCCTGCTCTCGCTCGATGACCAGCTGGAGACGGTCATAGAGAACTATTTTGAGAATGACATGAAGAATATTGTGGGCAAGCTGTTCGAGATATTCAGGTACCTGCCTGTACTCGGAATAGTCTGGCTCAGGGAGCGCAACCAGCTTGAGGACGAGTATGATTTCATGCCTATAGTATCACTTATGGTGGTGTTCTACGGCCTGTCGTCATATCTTGGCGTGGCAGGCCGTTTTCTCAATTACATGGCCCCGTTCTTTGTGGTCATGTTCGTGAATACCGTCTATGACATACTCTCGGAGGTGAACTGGAAAGAGAGGCATGTGACCTCAATTGTAGCGTTGTGTGCCGTAGCTATCCTGAGTTTCAACTATCTCAGGTACTACTTCAAGGATACCTCCGATGTATATCCGGGAACACATGCCTACTGCATATTCGTTCCCTATCATTCAGTGTTTAACCCCCAGGTTGACAATACCAGGGAGAGCTACGTGGAGAATCTGCGTGACTTTGCCATAATATTCTGATCATGACAGCAGTAATACTCATAAACTGGAACGGTGCAGCCGATACGATAGACTGCCTTGAGTCACTCAACCGTGCTGAAGGCGAGTTCTTTGTGGTGGTTGCCGACAACGGTTCGACCGATGACAGCCTGGAGCGTATCCGCGAGTATGCATCGGGCCTCTCGATAAAGGTTCATGTCATAGACCTGGAGAGAAACTGGGGGTTCGCGGTCGGAAACAACAGGGCCGTGAGCTATGCATCGGCTTTCAATCCCGACTCTTACATGCTGCTCAACAATGA
>JBGURN010000250.1:0-2643 GCA_045131955.1 Bacteroidaceae bacterium | reverse complement strand
GACCGCCTGATACCTTGTATGATCCCTTATCGAACTTACCGCCGGCGTGAAGTACGGTCATTACGACCTCAAGGGCTGATTTGTGCTCCTTGGGGTGCATGTCAACCGGGATACCACGACCGTTATCCTGAACGGTTATTGAACCGTCCTCGTTAATGGCTACCTCTATGTGTGTACAGTAACCGGCCATGGACTCGTCGATGGAGTTGTCGACCACCTCGTATACCAAATGGTGAAGGCCCTTTTCACTTATGTCACCTATGTACATGGCAGGGCGCTTACGCACTGCCTCAAGGCCTTCCAGCACCTGAATGTTAGACGCTGAATAGTTCGCCTGACCGTTGTTGATTTCGTCTGTCATTTTAGTGTTTTATTCTTTGTTTAAGGCCACCCCGAGGGGCGGACCGTGAGACATACAAAGATAAGAAAAAAGGTTGGTTCCACATTGTTTAAAAATTATAATTTAAGAGGAGATTCTCATATTATTGAGAGCGTGTAATGCGTAGATTTAAAAGGCTTTTTGTAATTTTGCCGGGTGAAACTAAACATTGCGTATAATTATACAGTTAATATGAATACAAAAGTACCTGTCGGAAACAAGATCCGCTCCCTTAGGGAATCAAAGCAGATGGAGATTGAGGTGCTGGCCGAACGCGCCCAGCTGCCTGTTGAACAGATTAAGGCAATCGAGGATAACGGACCCCTGCCGGGCCTGGCTCCCCTAATCAAGATTGCCCGTGTGCTAGGTGTCCGTCTGGGTACTTTCCTGGATGACCAGCAGAGCATCGGTGCTGTGGTAAGCCGTGCCGAGGACGAGCATGAGAGCGTAAGGTTCTCAAACCACGAGTCTGCCGGTCGCGAGAACATGATATATCATTCTCTCTCGGACGGTAAGGAGAACCGTCATCTGGAGCCTTTCGTAATAGACATCCTTCCCGAGCAGGATCCCAAGTTCGACCTCTCTACCCATGAGGGTGAGGAGTTCATCTATGTCCTGGAGGGTCAGGTCGAGATCAACTACGGCAAGACCACCTACGTTCTCGACAAGGGTGACAGCATCTACTACGATTCCATTGTAAAACACCACGTACACGGCTATAACGGTCAGAAGGCCCGCATCCTTGCCGTTGTTTACACTCCAATTTGACCTGAAAGATGTATCAGTTATCGGAAAGAACACTCGGAGACTGGCTTGAGCATTGGGCTCAGGAAACTCCCGACAAAGAGTATATAGTCTATTCGGACCGCGACCTGCGTTTTACCTGGAAACAGTTTAACCAGAGGGTCGATGACATGGCACGCGGCCTGATAGCAATAGGTGTGACCAAAGGTAGTCACGTGGGTCTTTGGGCTCAGAACGTACCTGACTGGCTCACGTTCCTCTATGCCTGCGCCAAGATCGGTGCGGTCTGCATCACGGTTAACACCAACTATAAGCAGAATGAGCTGGAGTATCTGGTTGAGGACTCCGACATGCATACCCTGTGCCTTACCGACGGTACTTGGGAGAGCAACTATGTGGATATGGCCTACACCATGCTGCCCGAGCTCCGCGAATGTGAGCGCGGACACCTGGAGAGCAAGCGTTTCCCCAAGCTCAAGAATGTGGTTTACATAGGCCAGGAGAAGTTCCGCGGTATGTATAACACCGCTGAGATCCTGCTTCTTGGTGAGAACACTGAGGATGACGAGTTCCAGCGTCTGCGCAAGGCGGTTACCTGCCATGACGTAGTCAACATGCAGTATACATCGGGTACTACAGGATTCCCCAAGGGAGTCATGCTTACCCACTACAACATAGCGAATGACGGTTTCCTGACTGGCGAACATATGAAATTCACCCAGGATGACAAGCTCTGCGTATGCGTGCCTCTGTTCCACTGCTTCGGCGTGGTTCTGGCAACCATGAACTGCCTTACTCACGGTTGCACCGAGGTTCTTGTGGAGCGTTTTGATCCGCTGGTTACGCTGGCATCGGTCCATAAGGAGCGTTGCACCGCCTTGTACGGCGTGCCCACCATGTTCATAGCTGAGCTGAACCATCCTATGTTCGATATGTTTGACCTCTCATGCCTGCGCACAGGTATCATGGCCGGTTCACTCTGTCCTATCGAGCTCATGCGTAAGGTTGAGGAGAAGATGTTCCTGCATGTGACCAGCGTATACGGTCTCACCGAGTCATCACCCGGTATGAGCCAGACCCGTATTGACGATCCCGATGAGGTACGTTACACTACCGTTGGCCGCGACTATGAGTTCGTTGATGTCAAGGTACTTGATCCTGAGACCAACAAGGAGGTTCCCGTAGGAACCCAGGGTGAGATGTGCTGCAAGGGCTTCAACGTGATGAAGGGTTACTACAAGAAGCCGGAGGCTACAGCTGAGGTAATTGACGAGAACGGCTATCTGCACTCAGGTGACCTGGGTGTCATGGATGAGAACGGCAACTACCGTATCACCGGCCGTATCAAGGATATGATAATTCGCGGAGGTGAGAATATCTACCCGCGTGAGATTGAGGAGTTCCTGTATCATCTGCCTGGCGTACGTGACGTACAGGTTGCCGGCGTTCCCTCCAAGAAATACGGTGAGGAGGTCGGAGCATTCATCATCCTGGATGAGGGTGCTAACCTTACCGAGGAG
>JBGURN010000249.1:0-5420 GCA_045131955.1 Bacteroidaceae bacterium | reverse complement strand
TGCGGAGGATACCTTCCGCACCCTGACGGCGGTGGACAGTGTCATCATAGTGATTGACAGCGCCAAGGGTGTTGAGATGCAGACACGCCGCCTCATGGAGGTGTGCCGCATGCGCAAGACTCCCGTGATAGTGTTTGTCAACAAGCTGGACCGTGAGGGTAACGACCCCTTTGACCTGCTTGACGAGCTTGAGGAGGAGCTGCAGATACATGTACGTCCTCTGAGCTGGCCTATAGAGAAGGGTGCCCGTTTCAAGGGCGTGTATAACATATACGAGCAGAAACTGGACCTCTTCACTCCCGATAAGCAGAAGGTGACCGAGAAGGTTGAGGTCGATATCAACAGCTCCGACCTTGAGACTCAGGTAGGTGAGCGTGAGGCTCAGAAGCTGCGTTCCGACCTGGAACTTATTGACGGTGTTTACGAACCGTTTGACCGTGAGCAGTATCTGGCAGGTGACCTGGCCCCGGTGTTCTTCGGATCGGCCCTGAACAACTTCGGTGTACAGGAGCTGCTCAACTGTTTTGTTCGTATTGCACCGAGCCCCCGTCCCACACAGGCACTGGAGCGTATGGTGGAGCCTGAGGATGGTAAGTTCACGGGATTCATATTCAAGATCACGGCCAACATCGACCCGAACCACCGCTCGTCGGTAGCGTTCTGCAAGGTCTGCTCGGGCCGATTCCAGCGTAACGAGCCCTATTACCACGTAAGGCTTGACAAGACATTCCGTTTCTCGTCACCCACCCAGTTCATGGCTCAGCGCAAGAGCACCATTGAGGAGGCCTGGCCGGGTGATATCATCGGCCTTCCGGATACCGGAAACTTCAAGATCGGTGATACTCTCACTCAGGGTGAGAAACTCCATTTCAAGGGCCTGCCCAGCTTCTCGCCCGAGATGTTCAAGTATATTGAGAATGCCGATCCCATGCGTGCCAAGCAGCTCGCCAAGGGTATCGACCAGCTCATGGGTGAGGGCGTGGCTCAGATGTTCGTAAACCAGTTCAACGGCCGCAAGCTCATCGGTACGGTCGGTCAGCTGCAGTTCGAGGTCATCCAGTACCGTCTGGAGCATGAGTACAACGCCCTCTGCCGTTGGGAACCCGCCAGCCTTTACAAGGCATGCTGGATAGAGAGTGACGACGAGGCGGAGCTCGAGGCATTCAAGAAACGCAAGTATCAGTTCATGGCTACCGATATGGAGGGCCGTGACGTGTTCCTGGCCGACAGCGGCTATGTGCTGCAGATGGCCCAGATAGATTTCAAGCATATTAAGTTCCACTTTACAAGTGAATTCTGATGCAGGAGTATATTGAAGATGTTAAGCGTGCCGTTCAGGTAATGCGTGACGGCGGAATTATTCTTTATCCCACCGATACCATATGGGGAATCGGCTGTGATGCCTCCAATTCCGCTGCCGTACGCCGCATCTTTGAACTCAAGCGCCGCAGTGACAGCAAATCAATGCTTTCACTCATAGATTCCGATGCCAAGCTGGGCTATTACGTGCCCGATATCCCCGACGTGGCCTATGACCTTATGGACCTGTCGGAGAAACCGCTCACCATCATCTATGACGGCGTGCGTCATCTGGCTCCCGAGCTTCTGGCTGATGACGGGAGTGCCGGAATCCGTGTTACCAAGGAGGCCTTCTCACGCGAGCTTTGCCGTCGTCTGGGAGGTGCCGTTGTCTCAACATCAGCCAATATCAGCGGAGAGCCGTCACCGGCCAACTTCAGCGAGATATCGGATGAGATTCGTAAAGGCGTTGATTATATTGTTGAATACCGCCGTGACGAACAGACGCGTTCGGTTGCATCGGCCATAATCAAACTCGGTTCGGGCGGCTTGGTGAAAGTTATCAGGGAATAATGAGCAATATTGCAGAGGAGAGGGATAGGCAGGCGGAGACGCTGCTTAACAAGTTCAATCTGTGGCGCAAGGATCACATAAGCGAGCGCCAGTTCATTCTGCTGCTTAGTCTGGTGGTAGGTGTATTCACCGCTTTTGCAGCTTTGGTGCTCAAATATCTCATCTCACTTATCCACGGTACCATTTACGGTAACCTGACTATGAGCCGTGAGAACTACAGTCTGCTCATATATCCTGTTATCGGTATCCTGGTTTCCGGACTGTTCATCCGATATCTGGTGCGTGATGACATAGGACATGGCGTGACCAAGATCCTTTATGCGCTCTCCAAGAAGAACGGTCGCATCAAACCCCATAACATGTACTCGTCGGTGATTGCCAGTGCCATCACCATCGGAATGGGCGGATCGGTCGGTGCCGAGTCTCCTATCGTGCTGACAGGCTCTGCCATCGGCTCCAATATAGGCCGTATGTTCAAGATGGAGCACCGCACGCTGATGCTGTTGGTGGGCTGCGGATCGGCCGGTGCCATTGCAGGTATCTTCAAGGCGCCTATCACAGGACTGGTGTTTGTACTTGAGGTGCTAATGTTCGACCTTAGCATGGGTTCGCTCCTGCCGTTGCTGGTGTCATCGGTCACAGCGGCTACCATTTCATATGTGTTTACAGGAACCGACTCCATGTTCCATTTCGTGTCTGAACACGGATTCGACCTGTCACGTATACCTTACGCCCTTCTGTTGGGTGTGGCCTGCGGTTTGGTGTCACTCTACTTCTCACAGACCATGCACTGGTTCGAGACATGGTTCAAGAAGTTCGTCAATCCCTGGATCAAGTTCGTGATAGGAGCTGTCGTGCTCAGCATCCTCATATTCCTGTTCCCTTCACTGTTCGGTGAGGGTTATGACACCATTTCCATGCTTCTCAACTCCAACGAGAACCCGGAGGTGGTGATGGAGGGCTCGTTGTTCTACGGCGGTAACATACTGCTCTACCTGACTCTGGTGGTGCTCACCAAGGTGTTTGCATCGACTGCAACCAATGCTGGTGGAGGATGCGGTGGTATATTCGCACCCAGCCTGTTCCTGGGCTGTCTGACCGGATTCATATTCGGCACTCTCATGAACCGTCTCGTGCCGGGCTCCCAGATATCGGTCCAGAACTTTGCTTTGCTGGGTATGGCCGGCCTCATGTCGGGCGTCATGTTCGCCCCGCTGACCGGCGTGTTCCTCATTGCCGAGCTCACCGGCGGCTACTCCATGTTCCTGCCGCTTATGATGGTTTCAATCATGTCGTATCTCACCATCAAACTCTTCCAGCCGCACTCCATCTACTCCATGCGTCTGGCTCAGAAGGGTGAACTCATGACACACCATAAGGATCAGTCCGTGCTGCTGCTCATGAGTATGGACAACCTCATTGAGAAGGAGTTCCTCAAGGTCAGTCCCGAGATGGATCTCGGCCAGCTGGTCAATATCATAGCACGCTCCAAACGTAATCTGTTCCCTGTAGTTGACGAGGGAGGATTCCTGGTCGGTGTGGTGAATATGGAGAGTATCCGTAATATCATGTTCCGTCAGGAACTTTACCACCGTTTCGTGGTTCAGAAACTCATGGAACTGCCCCCGGCTCGTCTGTCGGTTAAGGATCCCATGGATACCGTGATGAAGAAATTCGATGAGACCGGTGCCTGGAACCTGCCTGTCGAGGATGAGGATGGCCGTTATCTTGGATTCGTATCCAAATCCAAGATATTTAACTCATACCGTAATGTCTTACTTGAACTTTCTGAGGAATGAGCGTAAGAACGCCGATATTCCCAACCTGTTTGAAATAGTTCCCTTTATGGAAAAGAAAGAATTGAGGATCGTTTTTATGGGCACTCCCGAGTTCGCGGAGTTCACTCTGCGCCGTCTTGTGGAGGATGGCTACAATATAGTTGGTGTCGTTACCATGCCGGACAAACCCATGGGCCGTCATGGCAGTGTGCTTCAAAGCAGCCCGGTCAAGAAATATGCGGTAGAGCAGGGCATACCTGTACTTCAGCCGGAGAAATTGAAAGATCCTCTTTTCATTGAACAGCTTAAGGCCCTTAGGGCAGATCTTCAGATTGTGGTGGCATTCCGTATGCTTCCCGAGATGGTCTGGAACATGCCTCCTCTCGGAACCTTTAACCTTCACGCATCCCTGCTGCCCCAGTACCGCGGTGCCGCTCCCATCAACTGGGCGGTAATCAACGGTGACAAGGAGACCGGCGTCACTACATTCTTTCTCAAACATGAGATCGATACAGGTGACATAATATATAAGGAGAGCATTCCTATCTTACCCGATGACAATGCCGGCACCGTACATGACAAACTCATGGCACTTGGAGCCGATCTTACCGTCCGTACTCTCGATGATATTATCGCTAATCGCGTCAAGCCCATTCCGCAGGATTCCATTCCCGCCAGTGAGCTGCGCCCCGCGCCCAAGATATTCAAGGAGACTTGCCGCATTGACTGGAACCAGCCTTCCGTGCGGGTCCGTGACTTTATACGCGGACTCTCACCATATCCGGCTGCATGGACGGTTCTCCGTTCGCCCGATGGCCGTGAGTGTGACTTCAAGATCTTTGATACAGAGATTGTGAACGGTGCTCCAGTCCAGACTCCAGGTACTGTCCGCTGTGACGGCAAACGTTTCATAGAGGTCTCTACGGCCGATGGCGCATTGCGTCTGCTCGAGGTTCAGGCGGCCGGAAAAAAGCGTATGCCGGTCGGCTCATTCCTTTGCGGAAATGACCTCTCGGACTGCTGCGTTTTTGAATAAAATGGCCTCCGGAAGTGTTAAAATCGGCTTTATTGTATTGTATTAAGAAATGTTCACATTATCTTTGCCCCTGAAATAACACAATTATCAACTAAAACCGATAGCCTATAGACTGAACATTACTCCAAACAATATTTAAAGAAGAAGTAATGGAAATGTTGAATCAGCTTACCGACGACCAGTTGGTAGCTCTCTATTCAAACGGAAACAATAAGGCGTTCGATACCCTCTTGACACGTTATCAGGATAAGTTGTATTCGTACATCAACTTCATTGTACGTAACCGTAATCTTGCCGATGACATCTTTCAGGATACCTTCGTAAAAGCCATTGTCACCCTTCAGAAAGGTAATTATTCAAGCACCGGAAAGTTCGGCGCCTGGTTGACACGTATAGCCCATAACCTCATCATAGATTATTTCCGTCAGGACAAGAATGAGAATACCGTCAGCAATGACGCCCAGGAGTATGACCTCCTGAACGACGCCAGTCTGGCCGAGTCCAATATCGAGGACAATATGATCAATGAGCAGACGCTGCGTGACGTACGCCGTCTGGTTGACGCTCTCCCTGACAATCAGCGTGAGGTGGTATTCATGCGATACTATCAGGACCTGAGTTTCAAGGAGATAGCCGATATCACCGGCGTTTCCATCAATACCGCTCTTGGTCGTATGCGCTATGCTCTGATCAATATCCGTAAGATGTCGGTGGATAAGGGCATTGCTCTCCAG
>JBGURN010000248.1:0-11056 GCA_045131955.1 Bacteroidaceae bacterium | reverse complement strand
ATGATTCTGATCGGTGCTTTCATGGAGGGTGTCTCCCTGTTGGCCGTTATTGTCTGTCTGTTGGCTTTGTACGCATAAATGGATCTGCTGATTCCTGAAGTCGGAACAATCATCTGGATGCTCATTGCAGCCGGAATAGTCTTCTTTATATTGATAAAGTGGGGATTCCCCATTATTACCGATATGGTTGACAAGCGCAATGAGTACATTGACAAGTCGCTTGAGGCGGCCAAGAAGGCCAATGCGCGGCTTGACGGTATCCAGAAGGAGTGTGATGAACTGCTCAAGGAGACCCGTGCCGAGCAGGCACGTATCCTTAAGGAGGCATCAGACCGGCGTGATGAAATCATTGCAGATGCAGAGACACGTGCCAAGGAGAGCGGTGAGAAGATCATTGCCGAGGCACGTGAGCAGATCCGTCAGGAGAAGGAGGAGACTCTCAGGAGTATACGCCGTCAGGTGGCGGAACTTACAGTCCAGGTGGCTGAGAAAGTGGTCCGTAAGCAACTTGACTCCAGTGAGGAGCAGTTGGCTATGATAGACCGCATGATAGATGACGTAAAGACAGAAAAATAGTATGAACACAGGAACGATATCCGTACGTTATGCCAGGGCTCTGCTTGCATACGCGGTTGAGCAGGCTGAAGATAAGCAGGTGTATGCTGAGATGCAGACGCTTGCGGAGCGGATGCGTGCTGTCCGTGCCATACATGACCGGATAACCGATCCCACAGTGAGCGTGAGTGACAAATGCAGTCTGCTTGAGACTGCCGTCACTGACGGAAAGAGTGCCTTGAGCGGCTCGTCCAAGGCTTTCTTCAAACTTGCTGTAGGTGCAGGCCGCGGTGACTGCCTGCTATTCATGGCCGTAAGCTATCAGGACCTGTATCGCCTCAGGAATGGCATAGTGCCGGTACAGCTTATAACAGCCACACCTGTGGGCGACGAACGCAGGGAGAGGCTTAAACAGCTGGTAGAGAACGTAGAGCACGGCAATGTGGAGTGGACCCACACTGTAGATCCGTCACTAGACGGAGGATTCGTGCTTCTTGTTGACGGATTCCGCCTTGACGCCAGTGTGGCGGGCAAGCTGCAGAGAATCCGCAAGGAACTAATTGAAAAGAATAACCGTATCATATAATGGCAAACGGAATAAAGGCAAGTGAGGTATCGGAGGTACTTCTGGAACAGCTTAAGGGCATAGATACAAGCGCCCGCTTCCAGGAGGTTGGAACCGTGCTCCAGGTGAGTGACGGCGTGGTCCGCATATACGGACTCAAGAATGCCGAGGCCGATGAGCTGATAGAGTTTGACAATGGCATTCAGGCCATAGTGATGAACCTGGAGGAGGATAACGTAGGTGCTATCCTGCTGGGTCCCACAGATCAGATCAAGGAGGACATGACCGTTCACCGCACAGGACGTATCGCGTCCATAAACGTGAGCGAGAATATGGTGGGCCGCGTGGTTAACCCGCTGGGTAAGCCGCTTGACGGTCTTAAGGATATCGAAGGGCCCTTCTTTGAGATGCCCCTGGAGCGTAAGGCTCCCGGTGTGGTATTCCGTGAGCCCGTGCACCAGCCCCTGCAGACAGGTCTCAGGGCTATCGATGCCATGATTCCCATAGGCCGCGGACAGCGTGAGCTCATAATCGGTGACCGTCAGACCGGTAAGACCGCCATTGCCATTGATACCATAATAAACCAGCGTGCCAACTATGAGGCAGGTGATCCCGTTTACTGCATCTATGTGGCAGTAGGACAGAAGGGTTCTACCGTAGCCACCATAGTGAACACCCTGCGTCAGCACGGTGCACTGGATTACACCATCGTGGTTGCCGCAACGGCTGCCGATCCTGCCGCACTGCAGTATTACGCACCTCTGGCAGGTGCCGCAATAGGTGAGTATTTCCGTGATACCGGCCGTCATGCACTGGTAGTTTATGATGACCTCTCCAAGCAGGCTGTAGCTTACCGTGAGGTATCACTGATCCTTAAGCGCCCGTCGGGCCGTGAGGCATATCCCGGTGATATTTTCTACCTGCACTCACGTCTGTTGGAGCGTGCAGCCAAGATAATCAGCCAGCAGGAGGTGGCCGAGAAGATGAATGACCTGCCTGCTTCGCTCAAGGGACATGTAAAGGGAGGCGGTTCACTCACCGCTCTGCCTATAATCGAGACACAGGCCGGTGACGTATCGGCTTATATCCCGACAAACGTTATTTCAATCACCGACGGTCAGATATATCTGGAGTCAAGCCTCTTCAACCAGGGATTCCGTCCCGCCATCAACGTAGGTATATCGGTATCACGTGTGGGCGGTAACGCGCAGATTAAGTCCATGAAGAAGGTGGCCGGTACACTTAAGATTGACCAGGCCCAGTACCGTGAGCTGGAGGCGTTCAGCAAGTTCAGCAGCGATATGGACCCTGTTACAGCCATGGTGCTTGACAAGGGACGTAAGAACAACCGTCTGCTCATTCAGCCGCAGTATTCACCTATGGCTGTGGGTGAGCAGATCGCAGTGCTCTACTGCGGTATCCACGGACTTCTGAGCAAGGTTCCTCTGGACAGGGTAATAGAGTTTGAGGAGCGTTTCGTGGAGATTGTCCGTGCCAAGTATCAGGAGAGTATCCTTGACGTGCTCTCCAAGGGCGTCATGAATGAAGAGGTGGGCAAACTCATTGAGGAGGCCGCCGACAAGACAATTCAGGAATTAGGAATCTGAGCATAGGGCATGTCACTTAAGGAGATTAAGATCCGTATAGCGTCTGTATCGAACACACGCAAGACGACATCGGCCATGAAGATGGTGTCGAGCGTGAAGCTGCGCAAGGCTCAGCAGAGCATCCAGTATGCCGTGCCTTACGTGCAGCAGCTGGACCATATCCTTACGAGCTTGTCGGCCATGCCCAAGGCACAGAGTGTGTCACCTTTGGTGGTGGAGCGTGAGGTTAAGAACGTGGCAATCATATGTATGTCATCGGACTCAAGTCTGTGCGGCGGATTCAACTCCAATATGATTCGTCACGCCAAAGCGCTCATCGCGGAGTGGAAAAAAGTCGATGAAGAGCCCCACATCTATACCATCGGACAGAAGATTACCGATGCCCTGGCCAAGGAGGGTTACGACATAAACCGCGGATATGCCTCGCTGATGGCAAGCCGCAGCTATGACGAGGCCGCATCATTGGCAGAGGATTTGATGGATATGTTCCTGAACGGTCATCTGGACAGGATTATACTTACATACACTCATTTCCGCAGCGCCGGTTCACAGCAGATTGTCGATGAGGTGCTGCTGCCTGTATCGGTCCCCGCATCTACCGGTCAGGAGCAGGAGAGCGACTATATCCTTGAGCCGTCGGCAGAGGATCTTATGACGACCTTGCTGCCTAAGGTAATCAAGACCAAACTCTATTGCGCCGTGCTTGACTCGTTTGCCAGCGAGCAGGCTGCCCGCGTGATAGCCATGCAGGCCGCTACCGAGAATGCCGACAACCTGATAGGAGAACTGACCCTCCAGTACAACAAACTGCGCCAGCAGGCCATTACCAGTGAGATTCTTGATTTGGCTGCAGGAGCTCAAAACCAATAACAGCTAATGTCTGAGATGAAGATAAGCAGCATGGCGCTGCACTACGTTGGCAACCAGGCTAACGAGGAGCCGTTTGTCTGCTCCAAGAAACTGTTTACACTGAGTGAGGACATGAACACCCTGCTCACCGAGTACTTTGTGGGGTCGTTCAAAAGCGAGGAGCGTTTTGTGTTCCATGATGATATGGGGCTTGAAAACAACCGCGTGTATAGGTTGGTATCGGACATATTCGATAATCCGGGCATGCTCTATGACTTCTCGGTCGATCTGGCCACACACCTTTATGAGAACTGCCAGCACCCCAAGATCAAGGGCGGAGACTTTATTGTGGCCCATATCACGGGACTTGGCATCGGCCATGACATCGACGAGGCCATCGGCCTTTTCAAGATTGAGAACAAGGAGACCTTCCTTACCTTTGAACATGATGAGGAGGGTTTTGACATATCGCCCGTGGATGGCGTGAACCTGCGCCGCCTGGACAAGGGTGCACTCATAATGAACTACGAGCGCGAGAAAGGCTACATGGTGGCGGTGGTTGACAAGACCAACACCCAGGGCGCCAGCTACTGGATAGATGACTACCTGCATCTGATGCGCCGTCAGGACTCCTATTTCCAGACTCAGAACGTGATGGAGCTGACCCGCAACTTTGTGGCTCAGGAGCTGCCCAAGCAGTTTAACGTGAACCGCGCCGACCAGGCAGACCTGCTCAGCCGCACCATGGGTTTCTTCAAGAACAATCCCAAGTTTGACATGCCCTCATTTGAGCAGCAGGTAATATCACAGCCTGAGGTTATGGGTATGTTCGATGATTACCGCAACCGGTACGAGCAGGAGCGTCAGATTCAGCTCCAGGACCAGTTTGACGTAAGCGAGGGAGCCGTAAAGAAACAGAACCGCCTCTACAAGAGCGTAATCAAGCTAGACAAGAATTTCCACATCTACGTACACGGCAGCCGCCAGCTCATAGAACAAGGTGAGGACGAGCACGGCAAATTCTACAAGCTATATTTCAACGAGGAAAGCTAAGGGCACAGAAGGGACGGTTCTATCTGTGCCCTTGTGAGAAAACTGCTATTAGCATATAATTTAGGGACGGCTCTAAATGTGTCATAAGGGCACAGATAGAACCGTCCCTTTTGTGCCCTTATTTCAGGAAGCGGATGTCAAATATCCGGGGAGCCTGCGCCCCATCCACAGCACGGAATGTGATGCGAATCTTTTCCTTGCCCTGGTAGAATCCTACGGGAATCTGATATTCCTTACGAACAATCTCGGCCTGACCGTTTACCGGGAACTCCCTCTCGGTAATGAACGGCATATCCTCAATCAGGATCTCTATGGCGCGGTTCTGGGTGTTCTCAGCGCCCCAGTAACCTATGGAGAGGCTCAGATTTGTGTTGCCGTCAGGGTAGAGGTCATAGCTGAACGAACCTCCGCGGCGGACTGTACGGTAGGGTTTGTTGTCCTGGTTGCCGGTCATGGAAGCCTGGCTCTGTATCTTGTGGTCAGCTTCAGGCTGCTGCTCACCGGGGACAATGGCATCGACAGTGCGGCGGTCCAGCTCAAGTGCTGCGGCTTCATCGGCCTTGATCTTATCGAGCATCTTGTCGTAGTCTGCGCTGGAGAGTGACAGGAAATATATTGCGTATCGGCTGTCATGCAGGCTGAAGAAGGGCTCCAGCTCAACATCCGGGAAACGGCTCTGGTCGAACAGGTCACCTGCCTTGAAGTGGAGCGGCTTGCCCTCAACAGGCTGCAGGTCGCTGACCTTCTTCTCAATCTGCGCGCGTGTACCTATCATGATAGGAGTCTCGGCTACTGGTACAAGTGATCCGTGAGCGATATGGCTCCAGCGGCCGTCATCGGCTACCAGACCGCTCATATCCTGATTGCCTGTGCGGGCTGCCAGAACAATGGGACCGTGCTTTATAGCCAGGTATTCGGTCTCATGGTCAAGTTCCTCAACGGTGTTCTGCATGGGCAGGTAAATCTCAACTACATCACCGTTCTTCCATTTGCGCTCTATGGCTACGTATGATGAGGGCTGTGCACCCTGGGCAACCTCCTTGCCGTTAACCTTGACGCTGTAACCGTCGGTAACCCACTCGGGGCAGCGTACCAGCATGCGGAACTTGCGGGCCTTCTTAAGATTGACGGTCAGCTTGGATGACTCGGAGTAGGGGAACTGTGTCTCCTGGGTTATGATGGCCTTGTTCTCTGTCCAGGTAAGACGTGAAGCCACAAAGAGGTTCACGCGAAGCTCCTTGGCACCGTCATGTGTATAGATGAACTCGCCGTACTTGCCGTGATTCTCCATTCCAGTGCCTACGCAGCACCACATTCCCTGGTTGACTGCCGAATATACGCGGTAGTGGGCGGGACGCAGCGGGGTGAAGTAGACATAACCTCCGTGCTCTGGATGCTGGGTTGAGAGTATGTGGTTAAACATGGCCTTCTCATAGAAATCGGCATACTCAGCCTTGGGGTCCATGGCAAAGAGGAACTCGGTGAGCTTGAGCATGTTATTGGTGTTACATGACTCCGGGCCCTCACGGTGCTCCACGTAGCTCTTGTAGTCCGATGCAGCCGGGAAGTGCTCGCTGCGGCTGTTGCCGCCGATTACGACTGAGCGGTGGTTGGCTACGCGGTCCCAGAAGAACTCGGCAGCCTGCTTGGCGCGTGCATCATTATCCAATGCAGCCACGCGCGCGTAACCTACGGCCTTGGGAACCTGTGTGTTGGCATGCTTGTTATCCAGGTTGTCGTTGCCGTCGGCCATATTCTCGAATATCTCCTTGTGGCGGAAACGCTTGGCAGCCTCTATGTACTTGCGGTCACCGGTCATCTGAAAGGCATCGGCAAAAATCTCGTTCATGCCTCCGAACTCGGTGCCGGTCATCTGCTCCATCTGGTTGTCATCAAGTCCTGATATGATGTCAACGCCCCAGTCGCAGAACTTTATGAACATATCCTTGGCTTTCTCTATACCGGCATACTGCCAGGCATCACGTAGGCCTGCATATGTCTTGTGAACGTTGTACCAGGGTACCCATGCGCCGCGGTACAGACGGAAATCACCGTTCTTGAGGTTCTCCCACAGCTGCTTGCTGTTGGGTACACCGCCTACATAGCCGTTACCGTTGGCAATCTGGCAGCGCTCCAGTTCATCGATCATATAGAGCAGACGGTCGTAGCACTCCTTGTTGCCTGTAGCAGCGTAGTGAATGGCAAGGGCCGATACGTAATGACCACCCACATGGCCGTCCAGACCCTCCCAGTTGGGGAACAGCTCGGCTTTCTTGGGCAGTCCGGCCTCCTTGAGGTAGGGGGCGAGCAGACGGTCCGTGTCATACTCCAGAAGTACCTGGGTGTTAAGGTCCATGGCATGCTTGAACGGTCCGTCAAGCAGTTCCACCTGATTTAAATTGAAGGTGTTGTGATACAGTTTGTCCTGCGCTGTGGCAGAACCCAATGCGATAGCGAAAGCTATCACCAGTGCTGTCTTTTTCATTCTTTAAAGTGATTCAGTTAGTAAGTAACAATTAATTGATAGCTTAGCCAGGTGAAGGTTTAATATGGAAACCGCTCCTTGAGCATCTCGCAGAACCAGTATTTCCATTTGCCTCGGTCATGTCCTCCGTTGAATACCCATGACCTCACGTCGCCGCCTCGTTTCTTGAGGTCTTTCATGAGTGACGGGAAATAGTCGAATCCGTCAATCTCCTCTCTTACGCCCCAGCAGACTCTGTACTTGAGCTCACGGGATAGGACGCCGTAGTCGGAGATATCGGAATAGACGGGTGAGAAACACCAGTACTCATCCATGAGTTCAGGCTGGCGCATGCTCAGGGTGAGACCGAAATCAGCACTGTTGGATGTTCCAAAGAATACCCTGTCGGCACTTGAGGTTGAAACGGGGGCATTCTTTTCTATATAAGGTATGAATTCGTTGATGAAATAGTTGTAGTGGCTGTCAAACAGCACGGCCAGTTTGTTGTCCGTCTTGGCCAGCGACTCGATATACTCGGCGTTGCGGTAAGCAATGGTGAACCCTGATATCTTGGTCTTGTTCTCATATGAGCAGGCAACCACTACAGGGCTGATGCACTTGTTGTCTATGAGTGAGTCTATCATATGCTTGAACCCGCACTCCTTGAATATGAGTCCGTCACACATGTAAATGACTGGTGTTCCCTCTTTTGCGTTCTTGGAAATATAGATTCCTCCGGATCTTGTGGCGCCGTCCTGACTCTGCATTTCAAACTCTATGAACCGTGATTCCGATGTCTTGTTCGTGCATGACAGCAGGGTGAAAAAAGTAAGGAAAGAGAGGAGTATCGTGGAGGTTGTCTTTTTCATAATCAAAACGGATTCTAATGTTATTTAAAATTGTTCTCCGCAAAGGTAAAAAATAAAGTCGTGATTAAACCATGGGCCACTTTTTAAATCAAAGTGTAAATATTTTGAAATTTGTCAATTTTACATTTAACCAAGTGACTTCTTTGTTATAGTAAAGGTGTATTTCAATTTATATGTGCAATTACAAAAACAACAATAATAACACGCAAATGAAAAGAATTGCCACTCTGCTTGTATTACTGGCAACATCTGCAACAGCAGTGTTCGCTCAGGATCTTTCAGTAAAGGGTTCTGTCTATGATTTTGACACAGCAGAACCTATGTCTCCTGCCGCAGTGCAGATCTTCCAGATTTCCGGTACGGATTCCACCTACATCAACGGTGCTTCTACCGATGATGACGGAACGTTCATAGTCCGTAACCTCAAGCCCGGTAACTATGTTGCCCGCGCTTCATTCATGGGTTATGACAATGCCGATAAGAACTTTACCCTCCGTTCAGGTTCAGGTACCACCGACCTTGGTAAGATTACCATGAGAGGCGGTCAGCTGATTGATGAGGTTACTGTATCTGCAGTAGTGGCAAAGGTTCAGATGGTTAATGATACCGTAATGTTCAACAGCGGTGCCTATAAGCTTCCTGAGGGTTCATCAGTTGAGGACCTGATCCGTAAGCTCCCCGGCGTTCAGATTGGCAGTGACGGTAACATCACAGTTAACGGTAAAACCGTATCAAGAATCCTTGTTAACGGTAAGGAGTTCTTCGGTGATGACAAGACAGTTGCCCTGACACAGCTCACAGCCGATATGATTGAAAGAGTAAAGGCTTATGACAAGCAGAGTGACCTGGCCCGTCAGACCAACATCGATGACGGTGAGGAGCAGACAGTGCTCGACCTTCAGGTTAAGAAGGGTATGGCCAAGGGTTGGTTCGGTAACCTCTCTATCGGTGGCGGTGCTCCTCTTCAGAAAGAGGGATTCGATGTGGCAGCTCTCTACCAGGTTAACGCCTCACTTAACCGTTTTGATGAGGACAAGCAGTTCACCATCACCGGTGGTGCAAGCCAGTCATCAGGCGGTATGAGCAGCTTCGGCGGCATGCGTATGGGCGGCGGCGTCGGCATGGGCATGGGCGGCATGGGCATGGGCGGCGGCTTCGGCGGCATGTCCGGCGGTGGCGGCGGTGTCAACAAGAGCTTCAACGGCGGTGCCAACTTTGCTGTAGACCTTGGTCGTGAGATCACCCAGGAGGACCATCAGTGGGAGGTCGGCGGTAGCATCAACTGGCGTCACAGCGACAACACCTCAAGCTCCAAGTCATCGGGTGAGAACTTTTATGCTACCAACGGTAATGCTCCCGGTGTTGTTAACCACACTTGGAACAACCGTGCCAGCGAGAGCGGTAGCGGAAGCAGCAGCCTGAGCGGCCAGATGCGTATTGAGTGGAACAGGGATACCTATACTAGCCTCCTTTTCACACCTCAGGTTTCATGGAGCAAGTCTGACAATACCAGCGAGAGCAAGTCAAGGACATTCAAGAATGATCCTTATGCATACCTCAAGAATCCTCTTGACACCACAACATTCTATACATCAAAGGCAGCAATACCTTCCAAGTATGCCTATATACTTGATGAGATTGAGATTGATCCTGCATCGGCCACTCCCGATATGGACCTGATGGACTCTCTGCAGGCAAGATATAACGAGAGCGTCTGGAACATTCAGAACAGTAAGTCTCTGAACACCAGCACAAGCCTCTCTGCAAGCGGTACCCTCCAGTTTGTTAAGCGTTTT
Source organism: Bacteroidaceae bacterium (assembly GCA_045131955.1). GTDB lineage: Bacteria > Bacteroidota > Bacteroidia > Bacteroidales > Bacteroidaceae > Colenecus. The sequence goes on along the minus strand of JBGURN010000248.1, from coordinate 1,298 downwards.
GGAAACCGTGGCCGTAACGTATCAGTTCGCGGTACCTATAACATAAGCCGTTCAAACAGCGAGCAGTTCTCACGCAGCGAGCAGTTCTCACACAACTACGTAATGGCCAAGCAGAAGTATGAGCCTCATGACACTCTGCTCAACCGTTACAACGACAACCCGAGCACTCGTGACAACTTCAGCGTACAGGCTACTTACTCGGAGCCTATCGGAACCGGAACATATCTGCAGTTCAGCTACCAGTTCTCTTACAGCGCCCAGAACAGTGACCGTGCTACCTACAACCTTGATCAGGCACTTGATCAGATCTGGGGTAATCCTGACTGGATTTATGAGGACAATCAGCTCCACCGCGATGAGAAGCTGAGCACCAACTCATTCTACTACAACTACGACCAGACTGCACAGATCCAGTTCCGCAAGAACGCGACAGACCAGTCATACAACTTCACTGTGGGTCTCTCTATACTGCCTCAGCATTCAAAGATGAACTACAGCGGTATGGGTATTGAGGATACAATCCTTTCACGTACTGTATTCAACTTCACTCCTACAGTTCAGTTCCGTTATAGAGTAACACGTCAGGAGCAGATCAATGTTACCTATCGTGGTAGTTCAAGCCAGCCTTCAATGCAGCAGCTGCTTGACATCAGGGACGATACAGACCCCTTCCGCGTATCAAGCGGTAACCCCAATCTGGATCCTACCTTCAGCAACAACCTGAGCCTGAGCTATCAGAAGTACAATCCTGTTACCATGGGTAGCTTCAACGTTAACGGTAGCATCGGCAATAACCTGCGTAACATCCAGAACAAGACCACACTTCTTGCCAACGGTGGTACCGAGAGCAGACCTGAGAACATGAAGGGCTTCTGGGCTAACTGGAACACCAATTTAAGCGTGATGTACAACTACACATTCCCCGATGACCGTTATTCATTGATGCCTAACGTATCTTGGAGATATAATCATCAGGAGAGCTGGGCTCAGATCATGGGTGGTGACTCACAGCTCCGTAAGTCTGATTCACATACTGCAAGTGGTAGCTTGAGCGCTGAGTACCGTGATGATTATCTGACTGCATCTCTGGATGGTAGCCTTACATATCAGCACTCAACCAATGACCTCCAGCCTGAGCGTAACATGGATACTTATGACTTCAGATATGGTGCCAGCTTCATGGCCTTCATTCCTTGGAGAAACATGCGTCTGGGATCTGACCTGACTATGTCAAGCCGTCGTGGTTACGATACAGGTATGAATACTGACGAGCTTATCTGGAATGCATCACTGTCATT
>JBGURN010000247.1:0-2475 GCA_045131955.1 Bacteroidaceae bacterium | reverse complement strand
GTGGAGAGGAGTACGTCCCTCTTTGTACATCTCGCTGCGGGCCATCTCGGCGCCACCTACGCGGCCGCTGATCTGAACCTTGATACCCTCTGCGCCTACCCTCATAGTGTTGGCAACTGCCATCTTGATGGCGCGTCTGTAAGAAACGCGGCCCTCGATCTGACGGGCGATGTTGTCTGCTACGATGTGTGCGTCAACCTCAGGTCTCTTGATCTCGAAAATGTTGATCTGAACATCCTTCTTGGTAACCTTCTTGAGCTCTTCCTTGAGTTTGTCAACCTCAGTGCCGCCCTTTCCGATGATCACACCCGGACGAGCCGCGTGAATGGTCACGGTTATGAGCTTGAGGGTTCTCTCAATGATGATCCTGGAAAGGCTGGCCTTTGCAAGACGGTTGTAGAGATACTTGCGGATTTCGTAATCTTCTGCGATCTTCTCTGCGTAGTTACCACCACACCAGTTAGAGTCCCAACCACGGGTGATACCGATTCTGTTGCTGATAGGATTAGTTTTCTGTCCCATATTTACTCTGCTGTTGCTGGTTTAACGTCAAGGATTACAGTAATGTGGTTAGAACGCTTGCGGATGCGTCCGGCACGGCCCTGCGGGCAAGGACGGATCCTCTTGAGGGTGCGGCCGCCGTCAACCATGATGGTCTTGACAATTACATTACCGTTATCGAGTTCTTTGTTCTTGTCCGGGTTCTTGGCTTCCCAGTTTGCGATGGCGCTGCGAAGTACTTTCTCAAGATCCCTTGAAGCGTTCCTCTTAGAGAATTTCAGAAGATCAAGCGCGTGGTTAACTTCCTGTCCCCTCACGGTGTCTGCTACCAGACGCATCTTGCGGGGAGAAGTAGGAACATCATTCAGTTTGGCGATAGCCTGTGCCTTCTTAGCCTCCTTGAGACCTTCGGCCATAAGTCTTTTACGCTTTCCCATAATGCTTACTTCTTATTGTTACCTGAATGACCTCTGAATGTACGTGTAGGAGCGAATTCTCCCAGTTTGTGACCTACCATCTGCTCGGTTACATAAACAGGAATAAACTTATTTCCGTTATGAACTGCGATTGTATGGCCGATGAAGTCAGGTGATATCATGCTGGAACGTGACCAGGTCTTTACCACCTCTTTTTTCTTGCTACCATCATTCATAGCAAGAACTCTCTTCTCCAGGGCTTCCTGGATGTACGGACCTTTTCTTAATGAACGACTCATAATCTTAAAGTTTAAAACCTGTTATTTCTTTCTTCTTTCAATGATGAACTTGTTGGAAGACGCCTTAGGATTACGTGTCTTGTATCCCTTGGCCGGCAATCCCTTGCGTGAACGAGGATGTCCTCCGGAAGCACGTCCTTCACCACCTCCCATAGGATGGTCGTGAGGGTTCATTACAACACCACGGTTGTGGGGGCGGCGGCCAAGCCAGCGGCTGCGGCCAGCCTTTCCGTAAGACTCCAGGTTGTGGTCCGGGTTGGAAACCGTTCCAACGGTGGCGCGGCAGGAAACGAGAACCATGCGGGTCTCGCCTGAAGGCAGGCGGAGAACGGCGTGGTTGCCTTCCCTTGCTGCGAGCTGGGCGAATGTTCCGGCTGAGCGTGCCATTGCGGCGCCCTGTCCGGGACGGAGCTCGATGTTGTGAACGAGTGTACCAACAGGTATTTCACTAAGAGGGAGGGCATTTCCAACCTCAGGGGCTACGCCTTTTCCTGAAGCGATGACCTGTCCCACCTTAAGTCCGTTAGGAGCGATGATATATCTCTTCTCACCGTCCTGATACTCTACGAGAGCGATGCGGGCGCTGCGGTTAGGGTCGTACTCAATTGTGAGGACCTTTGCGCTGCAGTCATCCTTGTCGCGGAGGAAGTCGATGATACGGTACATCCTCTTGTGGCCGCCGCCAATGTAGCGGACGGTCATCTGACCGGTATTGTTCCTTCCACCTGTTCTCTTAAGGGGCTCCAACAAGGCCTTGTGAGGCTTGTTCGTGGTGATCTCCTCGAATGTGCTGATCACTTTGTTTCTCTGACCGGGGGTAATCGGTTTGTATTTTCTTACTGCCATTGTTGAATCCCTCCTTAAATGTTGCTATAGAAATCGATCTTATCATCACCTGCGAGGGTAATGTAAGCTTTCTTGAAATGATTCATGCGTCCCCTGAGAATACCTGACTTGGTATAACGGGATTTCTTCTTTCCGTGATAGTTAGCAGTATTTACTTCTGCAACAGACACGTTATACATCTGCTCCACAGCGGCCTTGATCTGAATCTTGTTGGCCTTGCGGTCTACGATGAATCCATAACGGTTCAACTTCTCGCCTTGATCCGTCAACTTTTCTGTTACGATTGGCTTAATTATAATTCCCATCTTCTTAATCTTTTAAGGGCCTACTTAACTCTCTCGGAGAGGATATCCTGTACACCGTCTACAAGCACCAGTGAGTGGGCGTTCATGATGGTGTAGGTGTTGATTTCG
>JBGURN010000246.1:0-1870 GCA_045131955.1 Bacteroidaceae bacterium | reverse complement strand
CGGCGGATTCAAGATTCGTCACAACCACGACTGGGCAGAAAACGTGGGTGGTATCATGGAGTCTACAGGCGTTCCTTTCCCTGCAATAGCTGGTGGCGACAACATCGCTGTTGAGGAAGGTACATACGTTGTAACTTACGATCCTCAGGCATCTACTATTGTCGTAGATCCTCTTGGCTGGGGCCTTGTAGGTACCATCAACAGTTGGGGTGGCAGTTCCGATATTATGCTCAAGGAGGAAGGCAAGTTCTTTGTTGCTAAGAACATTACCCTTACCTCAGACGATGAAATCAAGATTCGTTACAATCAGTCCTGGGATGTTAACAGAGGCGGTAGGACTTCTGTAGGTAAGCCTGTACTCGCCGTTGCAGGTGGTGATAACATCAAGCCCGGTGCCGGTACATATGATATTTACTATCGTCCTGACTGTGAAATGATCATCGTTAATATTGCAGGCGCCGCTCCTGAATACTGGGGCGTAGTAGGTACCATCAACGGCTGGGGCGGAACCGCTGACCTGATTCTTTACGAGAATAGTGACGGTCTGCTGGAAAGCACTTCGTTCAATGTTACCGCAACCGATGAAATCAAGATTCGTAAGAATGAGGACTGGACTGACAACCGCGGTGGTACATTCGGGGCATTTGATACTCCGTTTGCTGCTGTAGCCGGTGGTGACAATATCGCTCTTGGCCGTGATGCAACAATACAGGTATACTACAATGCTGCAGAAGAGACCATCACCCTCAAGGGTCAGTATACCGGCGATGCTCCTACATTCGCAGAGTATATTTACCTTCGTGGTGCCGATACCTCCTGGGGTGACGGCGAGGCTTACGCCCTTCACAGTGGCAAGGCCGGTGACGCTTTCAATGGTAAATACAAAGGTTTTGGCTACCTTAGCGGTGAGTTCAAGTTCATGCCCAGCAATACCAGCTGGGATGGCGACTGGGAGTGCACAGGCGAGGGTAAGATCGGCCAGGGCAGCGCCAACTGTCCTGCACCTACAACCGCTGGATATTATATGATCGATGTAGATCTTAACGAAATGACCTACAGCATCACCCTTATCTCCAGCATCAGCATCATCGGTACCGTAAACGGCAACTGGGATACTGACTCTGATCTTGCTTACAACGCTACCAACCGTACATGGGAGGGCAGCATCGCACTTAGTGCAGGTGAGATGAAGTTCCGTTCCAACCATGGTTGGGATCCTAATCCCAACTGGGGCGGCACCCTTGACGCCCTTGTACAGGGCGGTGCCAATATAGCCATATCAGAGGCTGGTACATACAACATTGTACTCTATGCCCTTTGCGATGGCAAGGCTCACGCAACGGTTACTAAACAGTAAACCTATTTTTCGGGTCGGAGCCCCTGACCGGGCTCCGACTTGCCAATTTAAAGCCAAAGATTATGAAACGACTACTGTTACTTGCCGTTTTGTTTGCTGCCTTCGCTTGCGGTGGAAGCAATAATAATGAACCTGTAGTACCGTCCACGGTACCTTCCATAAGTCTTTCTACGACCCAGGTTACCATTGATGCAGCCGGTACAGCCCAGAGTGTCACGCTTTCTTCCAATGTGCCCTGGAGCGCTACCGTATCTGAATCCTGGCTGTCGGTTTCCCCGCTTTCCGGTTCAGGAAATGCTACATTGACTGTGTCGGCTCAGGCTAACGAGGGCCCTTCGCGCAGCGCGACGGTAACCGTAAAGGATAACGAGGGCAAGATCCCCCGTAGCTTCGACGTTACCCAGAACGAGGTCGGCCCCAAACCCGTTACTCCCAATCCGCCCTCCTTCGACGGCAAAAAGCGCAGCGGCCTTACCTATCAGGTGCTGGTTTATTCTTTTGCGGACAGTGACG
>JBGURN010000245.1:0-10426 GCA_045131955.1 Bacteroidaceae bacterium | reverse complement strand
ATGAACCGCAGGTTCGGCAAGGATAACCGCTATGTGGCCTATATGAACTTCTCAATCGGAAAGAGCGGCACCAGCGGCACCAGTCAGAACAGGTCAGACAGCCGTTTTGCCATGTACGCCGACAGCACCAGGAATCTGAACCACCGCATATCATCGCCATCGGACAGCCGTAACTACTACGCCTCCCTGAACCTTCAGCGCCAGTTCGGCGACGCCGGTTACATGAGCGTGGGCTACAACCTGAGCTATAATGACGGCAGCAGCATCCAGAAATATGAGGATGTGGCTGAGGACGGATCGCTCAGCATGGTTGACTCGCTCTATTATGACAAGAGCAACAGCAACCTGAGCAACTCGTTCAATGTCGATTACTACTACTCGGACTCCCTGTACAGGATAAACCTATCGGCCAACGCATCGCCCGTGGTCATGACGGTCGATAACCTTAACCGTATTCCCGGCCGCGATGACGAACATATCCGATACCGTGGCGTGCGTTACAATGCCAATGCCAGTTTCAGGATGAAGGTGTTCAAAAGGAGCCAGCTCGGGCTCTCATACGGTGGCTCCAACGGACTTCCGGACCCCACTCAGCTCTCTATGGTGACCGATTACAGTGACCCCATGAATATACGTGAGGGCAACAGCTCACTTAAGAACTCGTTCTCCCATAACGTAAGCCTGGAGTTCCAGTTCCGCTCCATAATGCGTACCCAGCTGAGCTACGGAACCACTCTCAATGAGATAACCACCCTCACCAGAGTGGACCGAAAGAGCGGCGGCCGTATCACGTCACCGGCCAACATAAACGGAAGCTGGAACGTAAGCGAATACCTGTTCCTGACCTATCCGTTCCAGGACCTTTCGCTGAACTTTACCGCCAACCACTCGCTGCGTCATAACGTGGCCTATGTGCAGACGTTCACCGACTCCCAGCGCAGGCAGAGCGCTACTGACTATCATAGACTGGACCTGACTCTGGAGGGCTCGTATTCCAACAGGAACTGGCTGGTATCGACATCGGTGGGTTACACACAGGACCATAGCAAGAGTGACTATCTGGATAAGAGCAACGGAGGCAAGCGGCTTACCGCATCGGGCAACCTCTCTTATCAGTCACCGATAGGACTGGGGGCATCGACCACCTGTAACTATTCACATCCGTTCGGGTACGAGATGGCATCGGCCAATACCCCTGAGTGCATGTGGAACATATCGGCCGAGTATCGGTTCCTCAAGAACCGTCAGGCTATGTTCAGCCTTACATGGAGGGACATTCTCCGTTCACATAAGGGATTCTCTGCGACTGTATCGGGCACGAACTGGAACGAGAGCCGCACCTATAGCGACACCTCAATGTTCGTGATAGGATTCAGCTACAGGTTCAACGATTTCAGATAGAATACTGGTGAGGATTGGTTTTTCTAAGGACGTTGGGACTCATTCCTGACGTCTTTTTTATGAATTTGCTGAATGAGGCCTGGTCGGTGAAGTGGAGTTCATCGGCTATCTCCTGGACGCTCATGTCACTTGATATGAGCATGGAGCGGGCGGTGGAGAACAGCAGATCGGTAATGAGGCCGGAGAGTGTCTTGCCGAATATCTGACTGGTAATCTGGTTCAGGTACTGGGGCGTGAGGCACATCTTGTCGGAGTAGAACTTGGATTTGTGTTCCGTCTTGTAGTTGCTCACAATAAGGAGGTAGAGCTCGCGGGCCAGGGACTGCTGACGGGTGAGCGGGGTGTTGCTGTCGGCCGTGTAGTTGGCCTGCTTGCGCATTATGTTGTCAAGCTCCACATGATGCCATACTATTGACAGCTGAATGAATGAGGACTTGTTGGGGCAATCCTCACGGTTTATCTGTTCAATGATCCTCTCCACGCACTCTTTCATGGTGTGGGCCTCCTCCCTGCTCATTCGTATGACAGGGTTGAAATAGGTCTGGGTCCAGATTTCGGATTTGACCAGATAGTTCAGGTGAACCGACAGATTTCGGCTGTCCGAGTCAAGCAGGAGCAGCCTTACGCGGTAATCGGGACTGCATTCTATGAGACGGCATGTGTGGGTGGGGGTGAGAATGAACAGGTCACCGGTATTGAGGGCGTAGGGGTTGTTGTTGAATTCCGATACACAGTTACCCGCCGTTACGCAACCGATTGCGAATGCATCGATTGAAAAGAGTTCTTTGGGCCTGCGCAGGCCGAACAGCGAGGTCTCAATTACCGCTACCTTATCCTTGTAACTGGCCATAGGATACTCCATGGGGAGTAGCAGGACATCATTCAGACTGAACCTTTTCATACCTTTCCGCTTTCAAATTCGACAACTAAGATATAGATTTTTTTGCATATTAGTTTCAAATATGACAAATCTAGTGTCATTTTATGATATTTTGATCCATATCTTATACCGACATTTGCACTGCAACCAGCGGATGTCGCGACGATATTTCTGGCTGTAAAAGGCAATGTTGGAATGAATAGGTGTCCGTATAAGGACCCCGGATAAATGGCAGTCTTGTAAGGTTGGCTGCCATTTATTTTTTATACAAAAGGGACGGTTCCTAATGTGCTAGTTTTGCGGGAAAACTGCAACATTAGGAACCGTCCCTAGTGTGTTAGTTTTTTAGAAGCCGCCGAAGCCTCCACCGAAGCCGCCTCCAAAGCCGCCGCCTCCGAAGCCGCCGCCGAAGTCGCCGCCCATCATCATGAAGTCACCGCCGCCGAAGCCGCCCATGCTCATCTCGCTGACCTTGCAGCCCTTGGGGAGTACAAAGAATGCGGGATCGACATCCTCGGCAATGAAGTTCTGTGCGGTCTGGCTTGTGGTAGCCCAGTCGCTCTCAGTTACGGTTGACAGAGGAATTCCCTCGTAAACGCATACTGTGATGTTCTGAGTCATACCCATCTGGTTTGAGGGGCTCATTGAGTACTTCTTGCAAGTTACACCTGCTACAACCTCCTCGCCAAGTTCCTTGATCTTGTTACGACGGATGGTCTTCTTGTCCAGGTTCATCCAGTCGATTGAACCGAGCTGACCGATCTGGGCGCCGCCCATACCGAAACCGCCACCGAAGCCGCCCATACCGCCGCCACGGCTGTTACGGCCGCCGCCGAAGATAGGCATTGCAGTAGCAGTGTTCTCAAGTTCGTTGATGGTGTAGGTGGTGTCACCTATAGCGATTGTACGTGTGATGTTATCTCCGTATTGGCTTATTCTTGCAGTCTTCTTTCCGTAATCGTCAAAGTAGATCTGCTCTCTCATATCGCCTGAGTTGAAGCTGTTCATTCTCTCCAGGAAAGTTGAGTCACCGAAAGCGGCAAGACCGCCACCGCCCATCATTGCTGAGAAATCAGGCATCTCACCCATATCGGATGTAACTGTGATAACACCGGATTTTACTCCGAACAGAATCTCCTTAACCTCTTTTTTCTTTGCGCCTGCTGAGAAGCATACTGCCATCATAAGGGCAGCCATAAAAATCTTTTTCATTGTCCTATTTAGTTTTTCGTTACTGTTTCAGGTTGTCGTTAAGAATATACCGGACAACGGGAAAAGTTAAAACGGACAATGAATTATAAGTGTCAGAAAAGTTTTTGGATAAGGTCAGGACGGCCCATGCGCTTGAGTTCGGCTATGAGACGGTGACGCTGGGCCGGGTCGTACCAGAAGAAAAACTGGCGCTGGGCCTGCTTGTCGCGATCGGTACGGGCGGTGTAGACGGGCTGCATGGTATAGGGATTGATGCCGGTGTAGAATATCTCGGTGCTCAGGGTCATGGGCGTGGGCGTAAAGTCCTGAATCTGCTCCAGACGGAAGTTGAGCTGCTTGGTCTGTATGGCGAGCTCGGCCATATCGACCTCGGTACAGCCGGGGTGGCTGCTTATGAAATAGGGTATGAGCTGCTGGCGCAGTCCGTTCTCCCGGTTTATTCTGTCAAATGTTTTCTTGAACTGTGAGAACTGCAGGAACGAGGGCTTGCGCATGAGGGCCAGAACAGAGTCCTGGGTATGCTCGGGCGCCACCTTCAAGCGGCCGCTTACATGCTTGGTAATAAGCTCTCTGGAATATTCCATGTGTGACTTGTCGGCCTTGGGATCGGGGTCGCGGTACTGCAGTATGTCATAACGTATGCCGCTGCCTATGCAGCTTTTCTTGACACCCTTGACCTTATCGGCCTCACGATATAGATCGATGAGTGCGGTGAGGTCAGTGTTCAGGTTGGGGCAGACCTTGGGCGTAAGGCAGGTGGGGCGCTTGCACTTGGCGCAGAGCTTCTTGTCACGGCCGCCGGTGCCGTACATATTGGCCGATGGTCCTCCCAGGTCCGATACGTACCCCTTGAAATCCTCCATCTGCACTACCTGACGCAGTTCCCTGAGGATGCTCTCCTTGCTGCGGCTCACTATCTGCTTGCCCTGATGGGCCGATATGGTGCAGAACGAGCAGCCTCCGTAACATCCGCGGTGGATGGTGATGGAGTGGCGTATCATCTCATAGGCAGGTATGCGCTTGCCGTTGTAGCGGGGATGGGGCAGACGGGTGTAGGGCAGGTCATAGACGGCATCGAGCTCCTGCGTGGTAAGCGGCGGATAGGGTGGGTTGACCACCATAAAGCGGTTACCTGAGGGCTGTATGATGCGGTGGGCCTCAATCATGTTGGACTCCTCCTCTATGATGCGGAAATTGGCGGCTTGGGCACGCTTGTCCTTGAGGCACTGTTCATGCGATGCCAGTACCTTGTCGCTGTCGGTTATGCCGCCGGGCACCTCACGGCACATGAATGCGGTCTGTGGAAGGGTGAGCAGATCCTCGGGCCGCCCCTGACTAAGGGCATCGGCCAGGGCAATGGTCACCTTCTCGCCCATGCCGTAGGTCAGGTAATCGGCACCGCTCAGCTCCAGTATGTTGGGCAGGAGCTTGTCCTGCCAGTAGTCGTAATGGGTGAAACGGCGCAGCGAGGCCTCTATGCCGCCAAGCACCACAGGTACATGGGGGAACAGTTTCTTGAGTGCCTTGGTATATACTATGGAGGGGTACTCCGGACGTCCGGTATGACGGCCGTCGGGGGTGTAGGCATCCTCGGCACGGAGACGCTTGCCGGCGGTGTAACGGTTCACCATGGAGTCCATGGCGCCGGCCGATACTCCAAAGAAGAGGCGGGGCTCGCCCAGCTTCTTGAAGTCACGCAGGTCATCCTGCCAGTTGGGCTGTGGTACGATGGCCACCTTATAGCCGTGAGCCTCCAGGACACGACCTATCACGGCGCTGCCGAATGAGGGGTGATCCACATAGGCGTCGCCGCTAAAGAGTATCACGTCAAGCTGGTCCCAGCCCAGACGCTCACACTCCTTCTTGGTTGTAGGCAGCCACTGAGCCATCTCTTATTCTGCCGGAGCGGGTTCGGGGTTCTCCTTATTCCACTTCTCGTAGAGGGCTATGAGGTTTCTCAGACCGAAAGCCTTCATGTCACGATGGTAGATGACGTCTATGCAGAGGTCCAGCAGCTGCTTGTCAGAGCCCTGCGGCGTGGTGAGAAGGGAGCGGATGTTGAGCTTGAGCTTGTCAAGTGCCTGCTCGGTAACTATTCCGTTGCTGTCAACCAGCAGCTGGAAGAGTGAGAACTGACGGATCGTGTTGAGATTCTCGTCCGATACGCTGATACTGCGTGTTCCCGATTCATTTGCCTGAATTTGATACATAGCCATGTGGTTTTTATTTGTCAGTCAAATATTTGAGTGCACCCTTCATGATGCGGTCCCTCTCCTTGTCCGATTCTATGGTCTCAAAGGGGAATCCCATAGTGATGGTGCCGTATGTACGGTCTTTATATCCGATAGCGGCGGGCAGGTTGCTTTCGGCGTAGCTTATGAGCACCTGAGCACCTCGGCCTGCGGGGCTGAGCACATCGGGCCTGGTGGCTCCGAAGATGGTCTCATCGGCCTGGCGTCTTATGGTGGTCTTGCTGCGCAGTCCCCTGATGGCGGAGTGGGTGGCCGATGGCAGCGGTCCCTCCCAGCGGTAATGCAGCACGCTGGCTGTAAAGAGCTCGTCCTTGAGGTCCGATATCATATCGGCACCTACATAGGAGCCGCTTACCAGCATACGGCCGCCGTGGTTGAGGTAGACCTCGACCTGATGCTGCAGTTTGTCGGGGAATGTGGAGTAGTCCTTATGGAATACGGTGTCCTGGGCCGTGCGTTTCTGGAGTCCCATGATGAGGTCCACCACCTGGTAGTCATCCAGCCTGACATCGCCGTCAATGACCGATTCGCGGCTGCATGACAGGAACGACCAGCCGGCCTGGGCTATGGACTTGCCGTGAAGGACGGGGTAGTCAAAGGTGTTGCCTGCCAGCAGACGGCCGGCCAGGCTGTCATCGCCGATACCAAGCGACACCTCCTCAACGGAATCTATGGAGTCACGTGAGAATATCTGCTGAGCGCCGGTCAGGATAGGGGAGCGCATATACTGTACGCCGGGATCGGTGAGTATGTCGAATCCCTGGGTGCTGTCGGTCTCTACGGTCTGGGGAGCGCTCAGGCGCTGGAATCCGTTCACCACCAGGACACGGCCTTTGGAGTCCGATGCCAGATAGGCCGCTAGCGTCTCGGAGGGCATGCTCTGTCCGCCTTCGTTGACGGCTGTCACCTTGAACCGGTACAGGCGGTCCTTCTCTACGTTGAAGCTCAGGCTGTTTTCACGGGTGAACGTGCCTGCATCGAACCCGTTGTCATCGATAGCGGCATATACTATGTAGCCACGGGGCTCTGCGGTTGGCTCCAGGGTGTCGGTCACCGCCTTCCATGAGAGTGCGAGGGTGCTGCTGCCCTGCTGCTTTACCGTGAAGTGGTCAACCGGCAGGGGCTGTACCACATAACTGCGGTCATGCATGAAACTCACGTAACGGAGTATGGACTTGTATATGGAGCGTGATGCGGTAAAGCGGAAATTGGGGTTGAGAGCCAGCTTGACATCGGCGTAGTTCTGATGTGAGAGCAGCTCCAGGAGCATGGAGAGTATCTGGGGCTCGCGGCTCTCGCAGTAGTTCTTGTCCCAGATGCCGCGGTATATCCACTCACGACCGATGGCGGGCTCAAGGTCGCGGCGCAGTCCTGCCAGTACCATGTCGGTGAGGTCGCGGCTTATCTCGCGCGAATGACCCTCGCCGAGCTTGCCTTTGTTGAAGTCGGTGGTGCAGATGCCCAGAGAGCCGTATATGGTGTCGCCGTAGGTGTAGCCGGCATCGGTATGGAGTGCGAAATAGAGTTCCAAGGGTACTCCCAGACCGGGATTGGCCTTGTTGAATATGGAGCCGCCCGATATCCAGTTGGCAACATAGGGACGTGTCCATATGTCCTCGCGGTAGTCATCGGCCCCGCTGTACTTGCTGTATACGCTGTCGGGTGCGCCGGCATAACGGGTGTAGTAGCGGGCGCCCATGTTGTAACGCGGAGCGGTTTTCTCAAGCCCTTCACGTATCTCGGTGGCCATGCCGCCTCCCAGTCTTATGGCATCGGCACTGACGGTTCCGTGCATCTCGCTGCTGTTATCCAGGCTGATCATGCCCTGCGGGCTCTTGCCTTTCCTGAAATGGAAAGTGCCCAGGTAGACCCAGGTGCCGCCGCCCATCTGCTGGTTCACACGGAATGTGGTGGAGCCGCCGGTGTGGAACACTATGTAACGGGCGTCATCCACGCTTGTGGAGTCTGACTGGTAGGTCACGTAAACCCCGTAGTCACCGTCCTCAGGGACATCGGGAATCCAGAATGCGGTCGATATGGGCAGGCCCGGACCGCTGCCGGCCTGTGCCCTGCGTGTGGTCAGACCCAGGCTGTCGGGCAGTATGCGGACGGAGTCGGCTGAGTAACCGCCGGCGATGCTGTTACCCCATATTCCGTCCTCGCGGTAGTCATTTGAACGGCAGCTCACCGTGACGCTCTGGGTCTGCCAGTCGCGCTCACGGGCTGTATAGACCACGGCGCCCGCGTTCTCGAGCATCGGAATTATATAAGGGTAGGCGAATGACTGTGTCAGGAGGTCCTCGCGTGTGCAGTAAAGTGACGGGCGCTGCCACTCCCAGAGCGTGTCAGCGTTGTCATAGTAGAGTCCGTGGCTGGGGGTCACGAACATGTGGATGTTGTCAAGGCCTTTGCTGGGTGTGTATATGGCGCTCTCGTTCCTGACCCACGGCTTGCCGTCATACCAGGTCTCGTTCCAGAGGGAGGCCTGGCTCATGCTCCGGCGGGCCCAGTTGGGAATGAGCTTCTCTATGGTCTTGCCGCCGGTGTGGATCTGAAGGCTCCAGCGGCGTATGTCACTGGGCAGGTCGCTGCGAAGTCCGGCGTAGATGGAGTCTATGAGTTCGTGACGGAAAAGCTGATAGCTGAAATTCTGGTTCAGGTATATGTCCAGACGGCGTCCGTTGCGGTTTATGTCGGTCCGCTCCACCTTGAGGCTCTTGAGGTCAAAATCGCCCTGATACTGCTCAAAGTGCTCTTTGACCTTGGTACGTATAGCAGCATTGCCCGTCTGAGCCGATAAGCTGCATACGGACAACACTGCGGCAAGCGCCGCCATTAGAGGTCGCACAAGCCGGAACATGTCACGAAATCACTGAGATTGCTGTGGCTTATTTCTTAAGCTTGGTGAGCTTGTCTATGACTTCCGATATGCTCTTCTGGAAGTCCTTGACCAGCTGGCTGTAGTATTTCTTGGCATTACCGGGCTCAGTGTGGCTGATGCGGGTAATGAATTCGTTGTCAATACGGAGAAGGTCAACGATGAGCTTCTCGGCCTCGTCCTTGTTTGTGCCGGGAACGAGCTCCTTATATATGAGGCACTCGGTGAAAATGTCACCAATTACATAACTGATGTCTCTCTTGAGGTGTCTGCGACTTGCCATAGTGGTGTGTTTAAATGTTCATGCGAAAATACAAAATAATTGAGAATTGAGAATTGAGAATTGAGAATTAATACCTGGAACCGGCGTAAAAAAGTGACGGATTGGGGTCAGACCCCAATCCGCCAATTCTAAATTCTCAATTCTCAATTTTCAATTTCCGTCACGCAGGGATAATGAAACTTATTGCCTGGGGCAAAAGCTCCACATGGAAGTCGTTACCGGCCAGCATCTCACCGTCCAGACAGAGCTCAATCTCCTTGTCGGAGTGGATATCGACCGTCTTGGCCTGGCGATATATGAAGTGGCCGCTGGTCTTGGGATCATCCAGGTGCTTTCCTGCTGTATAAACAGGCAGAAGACCCAGGAATCCGAACAGCGTGGTGGTCTTGCAGTAGCAGACCTCGATCAGACCGTCATCGTTCTTGGCGCGGGGTGAGCAGAAGAACTCGCCGCCCACGTGGTTGTTGTTGCCAAGGGTGCAGAGCAGCATGCGCTTGCCGGGGTTGAGCACCTCGCCGTCGGCCGAAACCTTGATGGCATTGAAACGGGCGCAGAATATAGCCTTGACGATACCCCAGCGATAGGGGTTCTTGTTACCTTTGCGGCTCAGTTTGTTTGCGGTCGATGCCACTACCGAGTCAAATCCAAAGTTGCAGACGTTTATAGAGTATCGGTCCTCATTGACCTTGAGGATATCGATCTTATGGGGTGTGCCGTTTACTATGTCCTTCACGCTCAGGAAGTCCTTTCCTGTGTAGTACTTTATGAAGTCGTTACCGCTTCCGTATGCAAGGACGGCCATGTGCTTGTTCGAGGCTCCTACCATGCCGGTGGCAACCTCATTGATGGTGCCGTCACCTCCGCAAGCCACGAAACATGTCTCTTTTTCAGGGTTTTCTATACAATATTCCTTTACAAACTGGGTTGCGCTTTTCTCGGCGGTAGTCTTGTAAATCTCAAAGTCAATCTTGTTGTCCAGTTTATCAATCTCGTCCTCAATCACTTGAGCGTTGCCAATCTTGCTTGGCTCGTTGTTAATAATGAAGCAGTAGTGCATGTGTCAATCAGTTATGTTCCAAAACAAACGGCGCAAAGGTAATTAAAATTTGTAAAATACAACTCGAATGCATATCTTAGCCGTGAAATATAGATACGTTTTGTATGAAAAAAGTAACTATTGCATTGATTATTACGCTGTTTGCCGCAGGCTCGGCAAAGGCTCTGAAACCCATACAGACTGAAGGTTTTGACAAATACAGGAACAGTATCAAGCTGGATCTTGCATCGACCTCTCTGCTTTCTCCCCAGGTTGAATGGGAACATATGTCGGACTCCCGTCTCAAGATAGGAGCATTCGCTCATGCTTACATAACAAACCGTAGCTCGTTCTCAACACAGTTTGAGAGTAAGGAAGTTGCGCCCAAGACCGTTGTTCTCAACGGCAGTAAGTATGACGTGAACTGGAACAACAGCCCCGGCAGGATGTACGGTGAGGTGCAGAAAGACGGCGAGACCTATGA
>JBGURN010000244.1:0-15255 GCA_045131955.1 Bacteroidaceae bacterium | reverse complement strand
CATGAACCCCTCCAGGCCCACGCGCTACCAGCTTCAGCGCCGCGCCACCCTACTGAAACAAATACAATAACCCGATATGAAAAAACTCGTTTTCCCACTGATCGCAATCTCCCTGCTCACCGCCCCCGCCGCCGCCAGAACCAGCGTCCAGGCATCGGACAGCAGGATAACATACGTAGGCCGCACCCTCCAGCAGGACGGCTCGGTAAGCTTTGACTGGAGCGCCACCTACGCCCGCATATCGTTCCAGGGCGACTATCTGGCCGTGCGTGCATCGGACTCCGGCAAGGACTATTTCAACGTTTGGATTGACCGCGACATGAGTGCCGATGCCGACAAGGTCCTCTCCCTCAGCTCGCGCGACTCCCTTCTGGTCCTGTTCGATGCAAACGACCTGCGTAAAGGCCGCAAGAACCGCCCCCACACCGTGATCATACAGAAACGCACCGAGGCTCAGCAGGGCCGCGCCACATTCATCGGCTTTGAGACCGACGGCACCCTGCTCCAGGCCCCCGCACCCAAAGAGCGCCTCATAGAGTTCATAGGTGACTCCTACACCTGCGGTTACGGCATAGAGAACAGCATCTCGCGCAACCGCTACACCCCCGAGACCCAGAACACCTCCAAGACCTACTGCGCGCTGCTGGCCCGCTATTTCGACGCCGATTTCATAACCGTGTCACACTCCGGCCAGGGCATAAGCCGCAACTATGACGACAGCGACAAGCAGGCCCGATGGTATATGCCGGACCGATACACCTGCACTTTCGACATGGCCCGCGAGCCCAAATGGACGCCGACCGATGTCAAGCCCGATATCACCATGATCTATCTGGGCCAGAACGACTTCTCGACCGAGCGTATGCCCATGCGTGACCCGTTCAAGCGCAACTACAAGCGCCTCATAAAGGAGATCAAGGATTACTACGGTGAGGATCACCCCATACTGTGCGTATCGACCAAGGTTGACAAGCTGCTTTTTGATTTTGTACGCGAATGCGTTGAGGAATGCGGCTACAGCAACGTCTACTACGACGGCATGTTCCAGGCCGTACATCTGGACAACGACCAGGAGCTGGGCGCCGACTGGCATCCCAACTGGAAGGCCCATATCAAGCTGGCCTATGCCCTGATTCCCTACTTCTCCACCATCACCGGATGGGAGATGAACCCTGGCAAGGCCGTTGAATAAGATTTATCGGATTTAAACCGTAAGGATTACTCGTGTGAGAACAGGCGCTGCTCGGCCAGTTTCTCAAACTTGGTGCCCGGACGGCCGTAGTTGGCGTACGGGTAGATGGATATTCCGCCGCGCGGCACAAAGAAACCGGTAACCTCAATGTACTTGGGGTCCATGAGCTTGATCAGGTCCTTCATGATGCAGTTCACGCAATCCTCATGGAAGCTGCCGTGGTTACGGAAGCTGTGCAGATAAAGCTTGAGTGACTTGCTCTCCACCATCTTACGGTCCGGTATGTAGCTTATACGGATCTCCGCAAAGTCCGGCTGACCGGTGATAGGACACAGCGCCGTGAACTCAGGGCAGTTGAAACGTACCCAGTAGTCATTCTCGGGATTCAGGTTCTCGAACGCCTCAAGCACCTCGGGCTTGTAGGTGTTGCTGTATTCAGTCTTGTGGCCCAGATACTGGAGGCCCTCGTCTTTTCTATCTTGTGACATAGCTTTCAAATTTGGTTATTTGCCGATTTTGAAGGGGTTGTACTTGACATCATAGTCAAAGGTATCGATACCCTCCTTTGCCTTGAGTTTGTGTGATATTACAGCTGTGACAGGCAGGATTACCACCTCGTAGAGGGTCTTGACGGTCACCTGAGTCACTACGATTGACAGGATTGTCTTAACAGGCATGGTTCCAAGGAAAGCCAGCGGATAGAATATCACTGAGTCGGAGAGCTCACCCACCAGGCTCGATACGATGGCACGCCAGCCGAATCCCTTACCCTTAGTGGCGATCTTCATGCTTGACAGCACCCATGCGTTCATGTGAGAACCCAGGATGAAAGCCACCAACGATGCAGCCGTGGTACGCGGTATCAGTCCGAACAGGCTGTTAAAGCTCTCAGCAATCGCCTGACTGTCCTCATAAATGGGAGCAGGCAGGATGCTCACCAGACCGGCGGCGAGAGCCACGAATGCACTCATGGCAAATCCCATCCAGATTACCTTCATGGCCTTGCGGTATCCGTAAACCTCGGTCAGCAGGTCATTGATGATGTACGATATGGGGAATATCACCACAGCACCCGAAAGTTGCATCCAAGTGTTACCTACCCGCCAAAGTCTCGGCACGAAAAGATTTGAAGTGATAAGGCAGACGCAGAAAGTTACTGCCAGAACTACGAACGTAACGGACAGCCCCTGCTGTCCTGCAGATTTTGTTTTTTCAGTCATGTTTACTTGTTTTTATAGTGGTTCCAAGCACACTTGCCACAGCACTCTTCGCTGTAACTCGCCGCAAAGGTACTCAAAAAAACGTATGTGGTGACCATCCATCGGGGCATTTTGATATTTTTGCAATTCAGAACACCTTTTCTAAGATTTATGAGAATGAAAGAGAAACTATTCGCCATCATCGAGCAGTCCAAGGAGAAAAACAACTGGAGTTACGTCTACGACGTATTCATGCTCATAACCATAGCGGCCAGCATCATACCCCTCATGTTCGCATATGACTGCGAGACGTTCCAGAAGATAGAGCACATCACAGTCGTCATATTCATAATCGATTACCTCCTGCGCTGGTTCACCGCCGACTGCAAGCTGGGCAAAGGCGCATGGTCCTACCTGCTCTACCCCTTCACCGCCTGGGCCATCATTGACCTGCTCTCCATCCTGCCGGGTCTGAGCGTACTGGGCCGCGGATTCACCATCTTCCGTGTGACACGTCTGCTCAAGATCATGCGTCTGTTCAAGTTCATACGTTATGCCGATAAGATCCAGGTGCTCGGCCATGTAATCCGCAAGGAGAAAGGCGTGCTGCTCTCGGTGCTGGGCATATCGGTCTTCTACGTGTTCCTGACCGCGCTTATCATGTTCAACGCCGAGCCGCATGTGGATCCCGAGACGGGTGCATCGACCTTTGCCACATTCTTTGACGCGCTCTACTGGGCTACCGTGACCCTGACCACCGTGGGATACGGCGACATGATTCCCGTGACCGATCTGGGCCGATGCATAAGCATGCTCTCGTCACTGTTCGGCGTGGCTATCATCGCGCTGCCGTCGGGTGTCATCACCGCCAGTTACCTCGACGAACTGCGCAACATGAAAAAGGATGATGAGGAGGAAAAATGATTGCATCATTCAACTTTTTTTACGAAATTTGGAGTCTTTTAAAAAAGACACCTTAATACATGCAGAAATTCATTTCCCGCACACTGTCTGCGGTAATCATTGCCTCGATAGGCCTGAGCGGCCTGTCATCATGTTTTGACGATAAGGAGAACACCCCCGACGTTAGTAAGAGCACACTTGAAAGAAGGCTTTTAGGCAAATGGATGATATCCGGATGCGACGGCAAGGCGGCCCCCACCGATGAGAAAGCCGTAATCACGTTTGAATCGGCCTCCAAGGCTTATATGACCCTCTGTCCCGGGACTCAGTCCTGGACGTTCCGTGATCCGGTCCACGTGACTGTCGATGACGGTGCCGTTACGCTTGCATCGGTCTCAAACGGCGACACCATACAGGTCCTGAGCATGAGCGTGCGCCATATCAATGACTCGGAGATGCTCGCCGCGATCACCACCGGCGGCAAGCTGCACGAATACAACTGGAAAAAGGTCACGGCCGATTACAGCACCGCCATCGTAGGAATCTGGGACGGACGGCGCACCAGCGACCAGTCGGTCTACGATGAAGGACATCCGCACCGCTGGCAGTATCTGGACGACGGCACCTACCACTACTACACCCTTGACAAAGACGGCAACTGGAACCTGAGCGGCAACATCTACAACTACTATTTCGTGGACGGCAACCTGCTCTGCACCCGCTGGGCCGAATCTGCCGACAGCATTGACCACCGCGAAATGTGGGAGATACAGGATATAAGCAACGGACTTATGGACTGGACGGCTCTCCGCAGGGCCGATGACGGCAGCACCTATACCGCAACGTTCGGCATGAGCCATGTCGATGAGGTTGAGGAATTCCTGAGCAGTGTAAAGTGAACTGACAGAGAGCAACCGCAAACGTCCGTTTGCTGCGTCTCAGCGTGCATGATTATGCAAATTTAATAAGTGATTTTTCCTTACAAATCCCGGGAGCGGGACCGGATATTTCCTATTAAGGCTTTAATTTAGAATCTGTTGATGCAAGAGCTGAAGGAAGTGTTAATCATGGTATTAGACATCTTCCTTGTTTGCAGGTGCAAAGTTACTAATCGGCTTTGGTTCCTGCAAAGAATTCATACTTTTTATTCTTTCGGCAATCTCCTCCGGATGGTCCACCAGGAGCTGTCCGTGGTTCATCCCCTTGAACACCTCTATGTGGGCATCGGGACATATGGAGAGCAGGTGATCCGCCTGTGGCTTGGCCACGAACGACTCCTTTGTGCCGTACCAGAAATGTATGTCGGGGCCGGAGATTGACTCCAGTTTGTTCGTATAGACCGATTTGTATCCGTCAAGGACCGCCTGGCGCCCGCCGAACGGGAATGTCTTGCGGCATTCGTCAAGCAGCACATCGAAATAATGCGAGTGGAATACAAAACGCCAGAAACCTGTCCAATGGTAGCAGGTCCACACGTTGTAGCTCTGATAGTAACGGAGCGGGCCTTCCAGCCAGCGAGGCAGCGGCAGGAGCGGCGCCGCATCCATGATGGCGTGGTCTACAACCACCTCGTTACGCTCAAGCACGCGTGACACTATCTTGCCGCCCAGCGAGAGGCCGTAGAGGCAGTCCACATGGCCGCCGCATCGGGTGCGTATGAATTCTATCACACGGCGTGCCTGGTCATCGACAGAAGTGAATCGGGTCTCACGGCCCAGGGTGAACCCATCGGTCTGAAAGGCCATTACGCGGAACTTATCCTCCAGGAGGGCTATCAGGGGCAGGAAAATCTGATATGAGACGCCCAGGCCGGGAATGAGCAGGAGTAGAGGCTTGGTTCCTTGGGCGCTGGCGGGGATGTACCAGTTGTCGTTGGCATCGGCCCTTTCATCGGACTTGAGGAATTCCAGCACCGCCCGGTTGAACGGCTCGGGGTTCCGGTGGGCTATGAAATGGTCGCCGTCTATGAAACAGAGCGTTGAGCGCGGGATGTTGCGGGCTATGAGTTTGGTGTGGGACTGCTTGACCATGTCGTTCGTGCCTGCTATCACGAGCGTGGGGGCTTTTATCTTGGCTAGCTGTGAGGGTTCTATCGAGGGGTCGTTCACCATCAGACCCAGCATCTCGGCGTTGGCACGGGCTTCGGGGCTCTTGGATGCGAACATGCGGGCGATCGCGTACCCCAGTTCTATGGGCCACTGCACGCTCCTTTTTATGCCTTTGGCATCCAGGTTGCCGCCGTTCAGGATGAGCTTGAGCACGCGTTCCGGGTAGTTGAGGGCGAATATCATGGCTATGTTCGCGCCGTCTGAGAAACCCAGGATATGGGCTCTCTCCAGGCTGTGGCTGTCCATGAAATCCCTCAGGTCATCGGCAAACTGGCGGATCGTGAACGGCGCATCCCCGCGGGGACTCTTGCCGTGGCCGCGTGTATCGATCGCAAACACATGGAAAGCGGCTGCCAGCGCATCCATCTGATGCTCAAAGTAACTGCAGTCCTCACCGTTTCCGTGAAGCAGTATCAAGGGCTCCCCCGCCCCTCTCTCAACAAAATAATTCTCCATCCCCGCAAAAATACAAAAACTGCAACATTAGGAACCGTCCCTAATGTGTTAGTTTTAGCGGAACTCCAGGATATCACCAGGCTGGCAGTCAAGCGCCTTGCAGATGGCATCGAGGGTGCTGAACCGGATAGCTTTGGCCTTGCCGGTTTTCAGGATGGAGAGATTGGCTTGCGTAATCCCAATTTTTTCGGCCAGCTCGCCCGACGACATCTTGCGTTTGGCCATCATCACATCGACATTAACTATTATGCTCATGATTCATCGGTCTTAAATAGTCAGATCCTGCTCCTCCTTGAGGTCCTTGCCCATAAGAATGATCTGCGCAATAATCATGAGGCCCAGACCGGTCAGGATAAGCATTATATTCGTATCGTTCTTGTACACAACGTAATACTCGGCAAGATGTATATGTCTGATACAGTACACGTTATAAATGAAAGCAAAGAAATATCGGAACAGATAAAGCCCCACCAGCAGTTTGCCGGCAATATCCAGGAACCTTGCCACCTGACTCGCAAATATCTCCCCTTTGCGGATTCTGCTTACTATCTTGAGAATCAGCGCAATAATCCATATTACCACGATAAGGCTGATAAGGGCCGATACGCCCGCGATAACAATAAGTAAGGTCGATGTCTGACGCGACGGCGATTTAATCTTGACCGATTCCATCTGAATCTGGTAAATCTGGTCACTCGAGATTGAGAACAGCCCTTTGTCATCGGATAAGCTGTGATGCTTGGGTTTGACATTAACGTCAAGGTTGACAGTCTTTACGCTTGACCTGAAACTGCTTCCGTTTTCCGTGCTGACGGAATCATATACGTCATAGAATTGGGCTGGAGCATCCATGAACGCCAGTTTCTCCTCGCCGTACGAAGCATACGAGAACGGCAGGCTTACATTGAAGAAATTAAAGAACAGGTAAACGATAAAAACCGCCACGAACAACGAGCAGTAAAGCTTGAGCTTTTTATTCATAATTGACAATAATTTATTGTTATTCGATAAATATTTCTGCCGCAAAGATAAGTACACTTTTCAATCCGCCAAACAAAATTCAAAAAAAGATTTATCGATTATCAATAAAAACTGCAACAGTAGGGACGGTTCTTAATGTATCAGTTTTTGCAAAACTGCAACAGAAAGAACCGTCCCCAGTGTGTTAGTTTTTTCTACTTTTGCAGAAACAAACAGGAGAATCATCATGAAAGTACTACTGGTAAACGGAAGCCCCCGCCAGAAAGGCAACACCTCCGTCGCCCTGGCCGAGATAGCCAAGACGCTGCAGGAGGAAGGCATAGAAAGTGAAATCGTATGGATTGGCAACAAGCCCGTGCGCGGCTGCATAGCCTGCAACAAATGCCGCGAGAAAACCGGCGCCTGCACATTCAACGACGATGTCTGCAACACCATCAGCAGCAAGTTTTCAGAGTCCGATGCCCTCATCGTGGGCTCCCCCGTCTACTATGGCCAGCCCAACGGCGCGCTGCTCTCCATCATACAGCGCTCATTCTACTCCAACGGCGCCGCAATAGCCGGCAAGCCCGCAGCTGCCGTGGCGGTATGCCGCAGAGGTGGTGCATCGGCCTCATTTGACACTCTCAACATGCCGTTCATGATGATGAACATGCCTATCGTCACTTCGCAGTACTGGAACATCGTTTACGGTCGCGAACCGGGACAGGCCGCGCTCGACCAGGAAGGCATGCAGACTCTGCGCACCCTGGCCCGCAACATGGCATGGCTGCTCAAGTCCACCGACGGAAAACCGGCCCCGGGTCGCGGAGGCGAGCCCTGGCAGATGATGAGTTTCATCCGATAAAACCTTGCACCCGGGATCCGTGATGCCAGATTACAGATCGATGAACGATTACCTGCGTGGCATTTTCCACGGACGGGTAATCAAGATTGCCGTCAACGCAGGGCTCGGCTGCCCCAACCGCGACGGCACCGTGGGACGTGACGGCTGCATATATTGCAACAACCTCACTTTCAACCCCTCCTATGCCGCGTCCGATGCAACCGCGAGCATTACCCGTCAACTTGAGTATGGTGTGCGGTTCAACTCCCGCAAGGGCGACAATATAGGTTATCTGGCATATTTCCAGTCATATACAAACACCCATGGCGATACGGAACGGCTCATCGGCCTATATGAGGAGGCGCTCCGATTCCCGGGCGTGATGGGGCTTGTCATTGCCACCCGTCCCGACAGCATCAGGACCGATCTCAGAGAGTGGTTCGAGCGGAGATTCGGCCGGAAAGCGCCCCAGGGACATCCGCACCTGCTGGTTGAGATCGGCATCGAATCCACCATAGACCGCACGCTGGATCTTATCAACCGCCGTCACACATTCCGTGATGCGCAGGAGTGCATCACAGACCTTGCAGAACGTGGCATCGACACCGGGGCTCACCTTATACTGGGACTGCCGGGTGAGTCGCATCAGGATTTCATGACACATGCCGACCGCGTATCGGCCCTACCCATAAAGACGATCAAACTGCATCAGCTGCAGGTGGTCCGCGGCACCGCCCTGGCGCGCATGTATGAGCAGGATCCCGGCAGCATCAAACTTTTTGAGACCCCGCAGCAGTACGCCGCCGTGGTACGCGACTTCATGGAGAGAGCCCGCAAAGACCTATTCTACGACCGTTTCGTCTCCGAGTCTCCCCGCTCCCTCCTCATCGCCCCCGCCTGGAACATCAACCCCCAGGATTTCATCCAAAAACTGCAACAGTAGGGACGGTTCCTAATGTAAAAACTGCAACAGTAGGGACGGTTCTTAATGTGTTAGTTTTGCGGAAAAACTGCAACAGTAGGGACGGTTCCTAATGTAAAATCGTATATTTGTGAATTATGAAACAGATAGATTTACAGGACTATGAGCTCTCCGGAGGCGGAAAACTGGGCGAGAGCTATATAAAAAAGGACAATCCGGACCTACTGCTCAAGCTCTATTCCACACAGTTGGAGAAAATGGGCTTGGATGAATACGAACGTGCGTGCAAGGTCCACAAGATCGGGCTGCCCTGCCCCGAGCCGGGAGAGATGGTACGCACCACCGACGGCCGCCTGGGCATCCTCTACAAGCGCATCCACGGCAAACTCTCCTACGCCCGCGCCCTCAGCATCCATCCTGAACTAATGGAGCAGTACGCCGTAGAGTTTGCGGAACTATGCAAGAAACTGCACTCAACCACGCCCCCGGCCGGGCTATTCCCGACCATCAAGGACCAGTTCACCGATTATATAAAGGAGAACCCCTTCCTTACCGACCACGAGCGCACCGGCATAGTCCAATACATCAGCACCCTGCCCGATGCCCGCACCGCCGTTCACGGCGACCTGCACATAGGCAACGTGATATTTGACGAGAGCGGCCGCAAGTACCTCATTGACCTGAGCGAGTTCAGCACAGGCAGCCCCATGTTCGACATGGGCATAATCTATCTGCAGTGCTGTTTCATCCCCAATGAAGTGGAAATGGAACTCTACCACATAACCAAAGACATATCGACCAGATTCTGGGACCTGTTCATCAAGGCCTATTACGGGGCCGATACAAACGTCGCGGAATTCAACAGGCAAGTCCTCCCGTACACCCTTCTGCGAATACTCTCCGTAGAGAAGATGTTGGGCCAGCCTGTCCCCCCGATCCGTCCTCTTTTCCATTCCTTAATACTGAACGAACAATGATTTTTTGCTTATGAGTTTTGTTATGATTCTCCAGCTGCTTATAGTATTGGCAGCGCTTTATGTAGGCTCACGCTACGGTAGCCTCGCCTTGGGTGCAATATCGGGAATAGGTCTGGCCATTCTGGTCCTGGGTTTCGGCATGAAACCGGGCAATCCGCCCACCGATGTCATCTACATCATAATCGCAGCCGTCACATGCGCCGGAATCATGCAGGCTGCCGGAGGTATGGACTGGCTCATACAGTTGGCTGAGAAACTGCTGCGCAAGCACCCCGAGCACATCACCTTCCTGGCTCCGCTGTGCACATTCTTCCTGACCGTCCTGGTTGGAACAGGCCACGTAGTTTACACCCTGATGCCTATCATCTGCGATATTTCACTCAAAAAAGGCATACGCCCCGAGCGCCCCTGCGGTGTGGCATCGGTCGCATCACAGGTAGGCATAACCTGCTCGCCCATAGCCGCAGCGGTGGCATCGTTCGTAATAATAAGCAACGACAACGGATTTGACATAAACAACCTTCAGGTCATTGCAGTCACCATTCCCGCGTGCCTTTGCGGACTGATGGCCGCCGCCCTCTGCTCCTACAAGCGCGGCAAGGATCTGGACAAGGATCCCGTATTCCAGGAGCGCAAGTCCAACCCCAAGATGTACAAGTACATGTACGGCGAGACCGCATCGCTGCTTGACAAGGAGGTCACCAAGAGCGCAAAAATGTCAGTCTACATATTCCTGGGCGCGCTTCTGGTCATCACGCTCTACTCGTTCTTCCAGATAATCGGGCACGATATCCGCCCCGTGGTAGGCACCAAGCCCATCGGCATGAACATAATCATCCAGATCGTGATGATTACGGCCGCCGCACTGATGATCATAGTAGCCAAAGCCAATCCGCGCCAGGCCATCATAGGCAACGTGTGGCAGTCCGGAATGGTCGCCGTCATAGCCATTTACGGAATAGCCTGGTTGGCCGATACCTACTTCAGCAACTACCTGCCTATGATGCAGGACGGCCTGCAGGGAATTGTAAGCAAATACCCGTGGGCCATAGCGCTGGTGTTCTTTGCGGTATCCGTCCTGGTCAACAGCCAGGGAGCCGTAGTTGTGGCCATGCTGCCCCTAGCCTACTCGCTGGGCATTCCCGGCCCGGTGCTTCTGGGCGTGCTGCCATCGGTTTACGGATATTTCTTCATCCCCAACTATCCGTCCGATATCGCAACGGTCACCTTTGACCGCTCCGGTACCACCCGAATCGGAAAGTATCTGCTCAACCACTCGTTCATGATGCCCGGCCTTGTGAGTGTGATCACCAGCACGATTGTAGCGACCCTGATCACCAAACTCGTCTACTGATATGACACAGGGAAACGTTCTTTCTGTGTCATTCACCAATTCTGATTCAGAATGTATGGAATACCTGAGGCGGTGATACCAGCGGCGTTGATAGTAAACTTGCGGGTAAAACTGTTGTTGTAAAATTCTACACGGGCACGGCCCTCTTCATCAGTTATGACATTGGGGTTCCAGTAGATAGTCCGGCGCGAATCAACATTGCCTTCTATCGGACCGTCAGGATACTCTGGTGAATAAAACTGTACGGGCTTGGTAAAACCTTTTACGGTAGTGGTGCGGCGGCCAAGATTACGGATTTCATTGTAAAAGAGCAGTTCTCTGTCTTGCTTGATCTGTATGTCTACAAGGGTATATCTATTCCAACTGTGATCTAGCCAACACCAAAAATCACCACCAGCTAAAATACAGATTTCATTGTCTTGGGTAGGCACATACGGAGGAACACTCCCCCCATGTCTCTTGGCCCACTCAAGCATCAGAGGAATAAGATTTTTCATATCCCTGGGATACATAGGATTGTCATATACAATAATGCTCTTGACATCAATCATATCAATCCGTTCAGGATCGTCAAACGGCTTATGAGTCAGCAGTTTCTCCATATTATGCACATAATAGACCGGACGGACAAATCCCGCCTTTGATGAACTCGCCTCAACATTTGCAGATTCTTTAGATGAACTGAATAATGGATCCGATTGGCCAGGTTCCAGTCTGATGCCCCGTTCCAAAAAATAGCCGAACAGGTCAGTAGTGTATTCGCCCTGATCAAGTTCCAACTCGGCATCCTCTTCGGCCTCAAATGAAGTGAAAGTGTCATAATCAATGAACCGTTTCTTTTCACTCTTCTCCTCTATATCAACGTCATCTATCATGCGTCCCAACTTGCGGCGTTGGGCGGGAGTCAGGTCAAAATCAGTATAATCAACCTTATAGTCATATAAACGATGATCGTTGTGGCTCAGGTCTGTCTCCTGAATCAGATATGGTCTGGGAGCAGGTCTGTCTGCACGTTCAAACCTGATGCGCTTGCTCTTTTCAAATTTTGATTCGCCATCCTTATTCCTTGACATCAGATTGACGGTAAACTTGCCCCTTCCGTAAAAGTCTGGCATATCAAAGCCAAAGTAACCCGTAGAGTCTGTCTGGTAGTCAAAACTCTCGAACAGCGTCTTGTCATCATCTGGTATTACCGATGCATACACACCTATGTCAGATACGGGTAAGCGCCTGCCGTATGACAGTATCCACCCGTTCATGGTGAGACTTTCCTCTATACGATGTTTCTCCTCAAACTCCTTAAGGCCGGTCATATACTGCCATTCATAACGTTCCCAGCCTTGAACCATGGTCAGCAGGTTAAGCGCTTCACGGTGTTCATCGTCATCACTTTCCAGGTACCATGCAGGATCATGTATGTATCCTCTTAAATCCGATGAGAGCAGCAGGTTGGTCTTAAGGTTATCAGTACGGCCGCCGCCGTAGTCGGTCGCATCACGAACCGACAGGCAGAAACGGTCACGGAACGGTCTTCCATGCCCATCTGTAAGTTTGAACTCTATAACCTCCTTGCTGCATGACTGACGCAACATACTGTCTGTATTGACCGTGATGGCGGGACCCGACAATTCCGGACCGCCGTGGAATATGCTTCGTGATGATAGTATATTGCCATCCTTATTATATAGGGTTAATCGGCACACACCTGCCGGCCATTCTGAACAGTCTATCTCTAACTGACTGTTGTCCATATCATTTATCTCCTCAAAATGGACCACATCACCGCGGCAGGTTACAGCGAGAGCCGTAAGCTCGCCAAGTCGGTCATCGGTTCGCCAGATATTCACCTGCATACAGGAGTCTGAAAGCATATCGGCAATCATGGAGTAACCACTATCTACAACCTTAGGCAAACGGCAACGGATTATCTCGCCATCAGAGGTAATAAAATGAGCTGTTTCAAATCCGTCAGATGTGATTATGAATGATCCCATTCCGTCATGTACGGTAGATATAGAGTCCTGCATGGTACGAGTTGCCATATATGATATTCTATTTCCCGTTTCAAATGCATTTCTTACGCCCGAAAGAACAATTACTCCATCGGTACCGAATCCGTCACTGCCTGTGGCTTTGAATGCGACCCTGCATGGAATACCATCGACCATGTCACCTCCTTCAGGGTAGAATGAGACATTGACATCACGTTTCCGCTCTATGGTCTTGCCACGTATTTTTTCTACAAGAGGATTATCCTGATTGTTTTCAACGCGTGACCTGTCATACTCTCCATTCTTGGGTTGCGTGTAAACGGGTATGACGCGAGAGAATATCGCTTCGGGACTGAAATCAAGCATATTCTGCGTATATGCCCTTATCTCATAGAAACCACTGGGGTACGCCACTATGCCCTGTTTCTCACGTGTCTGCTGCGTACCGGCATCAACTAGCGGAATGACACCATCGGTCTGTCCTGCCACAATCTTAAGTTTCTGTTGCAGGATAAGTTGACCGGTGGGTGCCAGAAAATCCACATACAACACACCGCTGGGTGCACGTTCCAATGAAGTGGCATGAGTCACAAAGGCTTTGAACCATATATTCTCTCCCTGAAAGTATGCCGTATTGTCAAATTCCAGATAGACCTTTTCCTGCGGAAACAGACTGTTGAAATCATGGATGTTTTCAGCAAACTTAATGAGTTCACTGGCATAGTCGGCAGAACTGCCTACATTGATTTTGCATGTATCTTTTGGCGGGAAGTAATCATCAGGCAGACATGCGGCAACTTTTTTCTTTGACAGTTCCCCTGTAAACACTATGTTGTTATCCATTACGGTTCCGTCTTTAAAGAAAAAGCAGGTATCTTCAATGAAAGTCATTCCTGACTCAGAATAGAAACGGGCGCCTTTTTCTCCAGCAATAAATGGAGAGCCGTCCTCTCTGTAATAGTATTTGATTTTCATGACCTTGTCCTTGAGGTCATGTACCAGCATAATGTTTTCTCCCACATCGGCAGAGTGTTTCCTTATATCAACAGGTATTTCGGTCCATATCACTTTCTTTTCTTTCCTGACTTTTTCAGTTGTTGTCAGTATGTATCCGTTCTCTGTCAACCGATTTTCAGAGAGAGACCTTAGGAAATGCTGGCTTGAACCGTAATATGCTCTCTTGCGGTTTGTCTCAAAACTATCGGCTTTACGTTTTGTCACATTGTCATATGGCTTGTAATAAAAGTAGCCCAGCATATCACAATGAGTCTGTGTCTTGTTTTCTACTACAGTGAATTTTACCAGATCCACATACAGTTCATATCCCAATAACGGCAAGTCTATAATCAGAGGTTCTGTGGCCCACGCGCTGAATATGCTCTTATTCACTTTTACCGTATCATAAAATTCATCATGTCTTTCCACTATATCTGAATTGACGGTGCGTTTGCTGTACTTATTCCTATATATATGTCGTATTTCATATGAAGTCTCATCTGATGTATTGAAAATCAGGGAATTTGCATTTTTTATGGTTGCATGCTTCCCCCATCGGTCATCACCCAAGAACATTCTTTTAAAGTAATTCAGGTCCTTTTTAAAATCCCTTTTGGATTCGCCTGACACCTCAACCTCAGGCAACTCACTGTTGGCATTTAGTCTGATTAGCAATTCCCCCGGATTACGTAACAGATCAAGAGCCTGAGGCTCATAACCTACAAAACTGAATATTACCGCAGCAGGGAATGATACGTTTTTCAATTCAAAATACCCATCATTATCAGTGGTTGTGCCTTGAGTCGTACCGTTTACATAAACTGTAGCCGATGATAATGGTTCCTGTGTCTGACCGTCAACAACCGTTCCGCGTATTACATTCTGTCCCCATGCAATGACAGAAACAACAGATAAAACTGCAAACAAAAGAATTTTTCTCATAAAAACAACAAGTAGGATTATTGAGGTTGTTTGGACAAATGTAATGATTAATATCTAAAATAAATGATATATGGGTTACTGCAACATTAGGGACGGTTCTTTTTGGCCCCCTCCCAGACGTATTCAGGCTTTATTCACGTTCTGTAAGTGAATAATTGAAAGATTGGCATATGAAAAGATTCATCCCACTCGTGTTAGCCACATTGTTTGCAATACCGGCATTCGGTCAGAAGGAGATAAAGAAAGGAACCGTCAACTCCTTAAAATTAAATTCCAATATCCAAAACTGGAATCCCGTATGGAAGTGCTTATCTGAAGACTGTTTCCTATGGCTGTACGATGACGGGACGTACGCCATTGAACTTGAAAGCTGGTGGGAATATTTTTATAATGCCCAAATCAGCCTTGTTG
>JBGURN010000243.1:0-1963 GCA_045131955.1 Bacteroidaceae bacterium | reverse complement strand
TCCATTCTATGAAGCGCTCCTCCGTCACTGTGTCTATATATGGCCGGAACATCGTTTTTCACCGGCAGCTTTCGGGTAAGCCATTGCCTTTTCGGCGTCTACCGCGTATACTAAATATACAAGCCATAGAAAAAGCGAAGGAGAGGATCAACATGAGAACAAAGCATTGGATAAGCTTGCTGCTGTGCCTGCTGATGTGTGTGGGCCTGTTCCCCATGGCCGCACTGGCGGATGGGGACCGGTATCTGGAAATCAACGAGGCCAACTTTCCAGATGCCATCTTCCGCCAGTGGGTCAAAGATAATCTTGCTGGTGGCAAGGACTATATGACCCAAGCAGAGGTCGAAGGAGTCACATACATAAGTGCATCTGGAAAAGGGATAGCGAGCCTGAAAGGAGTCGAACATTTCACAGCGCTGGAGGATTTGAGTTGCTATAACAACCAGCTGACCACTTTGGACGTGAGCCATAATACAGCGCTGGAAGAATTGTGGTGTAGCGATAACCAGCTGGCTACTTTGGATGTGAGTCATAACACGGCATTGGAAGATCTAGATTGCAGCGATAACCAGCTGACCACTTTGGATGTGAGTCATAACACGGCGCTGGAGTATTTGCATTGCTATCGCAACCAACTGACCACTTTGGACGTGAGTCATAACACGGCGCTGAAAGAACTGTACTGCTACGATAATCAGCTGACCGCGCTGGATGTGAGCCATAGCACGACGTTGGAGGATCTAGATTGCAGCGATAACAAGCTGACTATTTTGAATGTGAGCCATAACACGGCGTTGGAAGATCTAGATTGCAGCGAGAATCAGCTGACTACTTTGGATGTGAGCCATATCGCAGCAATAGAATCTCTGAGTTGCTGGGATAACAAGCTCACTACTTTGGACGTGAGCCATAACACGGCGTTGGAGGATCTAGATTGCAGCTATAACCAGCTGGCTAGCATAAATCTTAGCAAGAATACTAAGCTTGATTCTGATGACTGCTGTTGTGATGGACAGGAGCTTTTGAATCAAAAACTGCTTAAATCGGGTACTGGCTTCACCTATGATCTTGGCCGTTTGGTGATTGATCCAACCAAGGTGACGGTCACCACGGAAGATGTAAATTACAAGAAGTCAACCGGTATCGTTACCTTTGCTGATTATACTGACTTTTTTGAATATGAGTATGATACAGGCCGAGGAAAGATGGAGGTAACTGTTTACTTCATAGAAGGAGATGTACCGGTTGCCCCACCCACCATCACCGCTCAGCCCAAGGATGTAAATGTTAAGAATGGCGAGCAGGCCACCTTCACCGTGAAAGCCACGGGCGATGGCAACATCGAGTATCAGTGGTTTAGCCGACCCACTGCTGACTCAGACTGGGTTCTTGTGGATGGAGCTACCAGCGACACATATACAGTTGTTGGCACCAAGGACAATAACGGTTGGCAGTTCCGCTGCAGTGTGAAGAACGAAGGCGGCGAGGTCTATTCGGAAGCGGCCACACTGACGGTATCCATAGACCCCCCCACCATCAAGACCCAGCCCAAGAGCGCCAACGTGAAGAGTGGCAGTAAGGCCAAGTTCGCCGTGAAGGTGAAGGAGAAGGGCGTGACCTACCAGTGGTTCAGCAAGGCCCCCGGCGCCAAGGCGTGGAAAGCCATGGCCGGCGAGACCAAGGCTACATTGACCGTGGTGGGCACCAAGGCCAACAACGGCTCGCAGTATCGCTGCAGGGTGCGGACGGCAGCGGGCGGCGAGGCCTATACGAACCCGGCCACGCTGACGGTGAAGACCCAGAAGCCGGTCATCAAGACCCAGCCCAAGAGCCTGGCGGTGGTGAGTGGGAAGAAGGCCAAGTTCACGGTGAAGGTTTCCGGACCCAAGCTGACCTACACCTGGTACAGCCGTCCCAATGCGGAGGGCGAATGGACCTCCATAGCGGGTCAAACCAAGAAGGA
>JBGURN010000242.1:0-3721 GCA_045131955.1 Bacteroidaceae bacterium | reverse complement strand
GTCAAATATTTTAGTACCTTTGCATCCGCATTTTGCAAACACTATCTATTATTTAATTAAAAACAAATGAATCAGTACGAAACCGTTTTCATTTTGACTCCCGTTTTATCTGATGTTCAGATGAAGGAAGCGGTAGAGAAATTCAAGGGCATTCTTACTGCCGAGGGCGCTGAGATTGTCAATGAAGAGAACTGGGGCATGCGCAAGCTGGCCTATCCTATTGAGAAGAAGTCAACTGGCTTCTACGAGTTTATCGAATTCAACGCTGAGCCTTCAGTTGTTGAGAAACTGGAAGTTAACTTCCGTCGTGACGAGCGCGTTATCCGCTTCCTGACCACAAAGCAGGACAAGTACGCAGCTGAGTACGCAGCAAAGAGAAGAAGTCTTAGACAGTCTAAATCAGAGGAGGCATAATTATGGCAGAACAGACATCAGAGATCAGATATCTGGCACCCCAGACAACTGACGTTAAGAAGAAGAAATATTGCCGTTTCAAGAAGGCAGGTATCAAGTATATCGACTATAAGGATCCTGAGTTCCTCAAGAGATTCCTTAACGAGCAGGGTAAGCTTCTGCCCCGTCGCATCACCGGTACTTCACTCAAGTTCCAGCGTCGCGTGGCTCAGGCTGTTAAGAGAGCACGTCATCTCGCACTTCTGCCTTACGTAACTGATATGATGAAGTAATAATCTTTAAAGAAAGGAAAGACTATGGAGATTATACTTAAGGAAGATATTCAGAATCTTGGATACAAGAACGATATAGTAAAGGTTAAGGACGGTTACGGTCGTAACTATCTGATTCCCCAGGGCAAGGCTGTCATCGCTACTGAGTCAGCTAAGAAGATCCTGGCTGAGAACGAGCGTCAGCGCGCTCACAAGCTGGCTAAGATCAAGGCCGATGCTGAGGCTCTGGCCGCTAAGCTGAACGGTATCAAGCTCACTCTTACCGCTAAGGTTAACGAGGACGGCACAATCTTCGGTGGCGTAGGTGCCGCTCAGGTTGCTGAGGCTCTCGCTGCTAAGGGCTTTAAGATCGATCGTAAGATCATCGTTGCCGAGACCGTTAAGGCTGTTGGTCAGTACACCGCTGTCATCAACCTTCACAAGGAGGTTAAGGCTGAGGTTACCTTCGAGGTTGCAGCTGAGTCAGCTGAGTAATTGAATTCTGTTTTACTACAGATATGGGGAGGATGTTCTTTGGGACATCCTCCTTTCTTATTTATTATTTTGCTAATTTCGCATCGCAATGGGCAATGGTGAATTCACACTTGAGGGCCGCAGCGCCTCTTTCTATACTCTGGGTTGTAAACTGAACTTCTCGGAGACATCGACCATTATGCGCCAGCTGTTCGAGGCCGGTGCACATAAGGCCGCAAAGGGTGAGAAGGCCGATATCTGCGTGATCAACACCTGCTCGGTTACCGAGGTGGCCGATAAGAAGTGCCGCCAGGCTATCCATAAGATCGTACGTGAGAATCCCGATGCATATATCGTGGTGACCGGCTGCTATGGTCAGCTTCAGCCCGGTGTAGTGGCCGATATTCCCGGCGTGGACATCGTTCTGGGACAAGACCAGAAGGGTAGCGTGCTGGAGAACCTGAACGGTCTCGTTAAGCGTGACCATGGTATATCCAAGACCGTGGGTACGAATGATATTAAGAACTTTGTTCCTTCATGCTCACGTGGTGACCGTACCCGTTTCTTCCTCAAGGTCCAGGACGGATGTGATTACTATTGCACCTATTGTACCGTTGCTTATGCACGCGGTCACAGCCGCAACCCGTCTATCGGGAGTCTGGTTGATCAGGCTCGTGAGGCAGGTCAGGAGGGTGGTCGCGAGATCGTGATTACCGGTGTGAACATCGGCGATTTCGGAAAATCTACAGGCGAGAAGTTCATTGACCTGATTCGTGAGCTGGATAAGGTTGAGGATATTGCCCGATACCGCATATCGTCAATTGAACCGAACCTGCTTACTGATGAGGTGATTGACTTTGTGGCCGGTTCCAGGGCGTTCATGCCGCATTTCCATATTCCTCTGCAGAGCGGTTCGAATGAGGTGCTCAAACTCATGCACCGCCGTTACGAGCGCGAGCTTTTTGCTGCAAAGGTTGCCCGGATCAAGAGCGTCATGCCTCACGCGTTCATCGGCGTGGATGTGATTGTCGGTATGCGCGGTGAGACCGATGAACTCTTTGAGGATGCATACCGTTTTATAGAGGGTCTGGATGTGACCCAGCTGCATGTGTTCAGCTACTCGGAGCGACCGGGTACTGCGGCGCTCAGGATTCCGTATAAGGTGTCGCCTCAGACCAAGCATGAGCGCAGCCAGCGGCTCCTGGAGCTGTCGGACCGTAAGACCAGGGCTTTCTATGAGTCGCATATCGGCCTTGAAGCTACTGTTCTTGTTGAGAGACCCAGGCGTGGCATGCCGGCTCACGGTTTTACTGATAATTATATTAGGGTGGAGCTTGATTCGTCACAGGTGCAGGAGAACAGTCTCGTAAGGGTTCTTATGGGCGGGTTCAATGCTGCCGGCGATGCGCTCACCGCTACTGTCATAAAGTGATATGAAGGTTGCTATAGTCATATTGAACTGGAACGGCAGCGCAATGCTCAAGCGCTACCTGCCTACGTTGATCAGATGCTCACGCATGGACGGGGTGCAGGTGATCGTGGCCGATAATGACTCCAAGGATGACTCCATGGAGATGATGCAGCGTGAGTTCCCAGACATTCCGCTCATCCGCCTGGAGAAGAACTGGGGTTTTGCCGGAGGTTACAATATGGCGCTTCGCCAGGTCGAGGCGGAGTATTACATACTGCTTAATTCCGATGTGGAGGTATCGGAGGACTGGCTTCTGCCGCTCGTGAGCTATATGGATGTGCATCCTGACGATGCTGCCTGCCAGCCTAAACTGCTGGATTTCAAGGCTCCTGACCGATTTGAGTATGCGGGCGGTGCCGGCGGATACATGGACCGCTGGGGCTATATGTTTTGCCGTGGACGCGTGTTTGATACCATTGAGAAGGATAATGGTCAGTATGATTCAATAGAACCTGTATTCTGGGCAACAGGGGCCTGCCTGATGATTCGCAGCGCCGATTACTGGGCTGTCGGTGGCCTTGATGACCGTTTCTTTGCCCATCAGGAGGAGATTGACCTCTGCTGGCGTCTGCGTAGCCGCGGACGCGGTATTGTTTGTATCCCTGAGAGTACCGTATATCATGTAGGCGGTGCTACACTCAATAAATCCAATCCCTACAAGACTTTCCTCAATTTCCGCAATAACCTGCTCATGCTTTACAAGAACCTTCCGGAAAGTGAGCTCCGTAAGGTCATGAGGGCACGTTTCTGGCTGGATGGCCTGGCTGCGCTCATGTTCCTGGCCAAGTTCCATTGGGGTGATTTCAAGGCTGTGCTGCGTGCACGCAGGGAGTTCCGTCGCCTCAAGCCCGAGTTCCTTGAGAGCCGTCGGGAGAACCTCCGTAAGGCTTCAACAGCAAATATCCCAGAGCAGGTTAAGTTCAGCCTCCTTTGGCGCTACTACGCAAAACGCCAGAAAACCTACAATCAGTTATTATCAGAATAGGGGCACAAAAGGGACGGTTCTATCTGTGCCCTTTCTCCTAGAGAACTTTTGGGGTATCAGTATCTGAAACTACGCGCCTTCGGCGCTATCCCTCCCATCCCTAATAAAACGCTCTGAAAGGCATGA
>JBGURN010000241.1:0-4658 GCA_045131955.1 Bacteroidaceae bacterium | reverse complement strand
TCAGGTGACCAGAGAATCAATCAGTGAATTTATTGACGGACTCAACGTTAGTGATAACATCAAAAATGAACTTAAAGCCATTACGCCTGGCAACTATTTCGGCGTTTGATATTTAAAAATCTAACAATCTGAACTGAAGCCGTGAGGTTTCAACCAACTAAAAAGTGTAATTATGGAAACAGAGAATGGAAACAGATTCTACGACGAGAGCGGGAATCAGGAGCAGGAGAACAGCTACAACAGATTTAGCGGAAACTCCAATGAGAACAACCAGGGTGCACGCCGTGAAGGCCGCCCGCGTTTTGTGAGAGTTGATTACAACAACAATCGTCCACAGTATTCCAGAGTAGAGCGTCCTGCACGTCAGGACGGTGAGGGCTATAACCAGGATCGTCCCCGTCGTCAGTACGGTGAGGGTCAGGTAGGTGAAGGACGTCCTCAGTACGGCCAGCGCCAGTACGGCGGCGGCTACCAGAACCGTGGATACAATAATAACAGACAGCAGTACGGACAGCAGCGCTACGGCCAGAACCGCCCGTATAACAATAACGGTGAGGAGGGTCAGCCCCGCTTCTACAGAGAGCGTGTGCAGGGCCAGAACGGTGAGGAAGGCGGTTACCAGCGTCAGGGCGG
Source organism: Bacteroidaceae bacterium (assembly GCA_045131955.1). GTDB lineage: Bacteria > Bacteroidota > Bacteroidia > Bacteroidales > Bacteroidaceae > Colenecus. Next base: position 4,025 of record JBGURN010000241.1, on the reverse strand, counting down.
CTATCAGCGCCAGGGCGGTTACGGCAACAACCGTGGCGGCGGTTATCAGCGTCAGGGCGGATTCCAGCGTCAGGGCGGCTATGGCAACAACCGTGGCGGCTACGGCCAGCAGGGCGGTTTCCGCAAGCCCATGCAGAAGCGTCAGGACAACCGTAAGCGTATAGAGTATCAGGACGTCATTCACGATCCCGAGGAGGAGATACGTTTGAACAAGTACCTGGCAAACGCCGGTGTATGCTCACGTCGTGAGGCCGATGATTTCATCCAGGCTGGTGTAGTAAAGGTTAACGGCCAGACCGTAACCGAGCTCGGTACCAAGGTTCATCGCGGTGACAACGTACTGTTCCACGATCAGCTCGTAAGCATCGAAAGAAAGATATATATCCTGCTTAACAAGCCCAAGGATTGCGTTACCACAGTTGACGATCCTCAGGAGCGCAAGACCGTGATGGATTACATCAAGGGTGCCTGCAAGGAGCGTGTATATCCCGTAGGTCGTCTGGACCGCAACACCACCGGTGTGCTGCTGCTCACCAATGACGGTGAGATGGCCAGCCGCCTGACACACCCCAAGTTCCTCAAGAAGAAAATCTATCATGTCCGTCTGGACCGCGCCGTAAGTGCTGAGGATATGGATGCACTGCTCACCGGCGTAACCATCGGCGAGGAGGAGAACGATAAGGTACGTGCCGATGAGGTAAGCTACGTAAACGATGACAAGACCCAGGTGGGCATTGAGATCCACTCAGGCCGTAACCGTGTGGTAAGACGTATGTTCGATTCACTCGGCTACCGCGTTACCAAGCTTGACCGCGTACAGTTTGCAGGTCTGACCAAGAAGCGTCTGCGTCGCGGTGACTGGCGTTTCCTTACCGAGAAGGAGGTCAACATGCTCCGCATGGGTGCATATGAATAAGAACCAGGATTATTAAACTAATACTATTATGGAGATTAAGAGAACCAGGATTGCCGACCTCCTTAAACGTACCGATTTCGGTCAGGAGGTGCTTGTCAAAGGATGGGTGAGAACTAAACGCGGTAGCAAGACCGTTAGTTTCATTGCCCTTAATGACGGCTCAACAATCAAGAACGTTCAGATTGTGGCTGACCTGGAGAAATTCAGTGACGAGCTCATGAAACTCATCACCACCGGTGCCTGCCTCAGCGTGAAGGGTACCATGGTCGAGAGTATCGGCTCAGGTCAGGCTGTAGAGGTCCAGGCATCGGAGATAGAGGTCCTGGGTACATGCGGTGATGACTACCCCATGCAGAAAAAGGGCCAGACCTTTGAGTATATGCGCCAGCATGCACATATGCGTCTGCGCACCAATACATTCGGTGCAGTGATGCGCATACGTCATAACATGGCCATGGCCATCCACACATATTTCCATGAGCACGGATTCTTTTACTTCCACACACCGCTCATCACAGCGAGCGACTGCGAGGGAGCAGGTAATATGTTCCAGGTAACCACCAAGAACCTCTATGACCTCAAGAAAGATGCCGATGGAAAGATTATCTACGATGATGATTTCTTTGGCCAGCAGACCTCTCTGACAGTAAGCGGACAGCTTGAGGGTGAGCTTGGAGCAACAGCTCTGGGTGCCATCTACACATTCGGTCCCACCTTCCGTGCCGAGAACTCCAATACTCCGCGTCACCTTGCAGAGTTCTGGATGATCGAGCCTGAGGTTGCCTTCCTGGATCAGGAGGAACTGATGGACCTTGAGGAGGATTTCATCAAGTACTGCGTACGCTGGGCTCTCGACCACTGCAAGGATGATCTTGATTTCCTCAATCAGATGATTGACAAGACCCTTATTGAGCGTCTGGAGGGTGTACTTAAGGATACATTCGTAAGACTTACCTATACAGAGGGTATCAACATACTGCAGGAGGCTATCAAGAACGGCAAGAAATTCGAGTTCCCCTGCAACTGGGGCGATGACCTGGCATCAGAGCATGAGCGCTTCCTGGTTGAGGAGCACTTCAAGAAGCCTGTCATCATGACTGACTATCCTACAGCCATCAAGTCATTCTACATGAAGCAGAATGAGATGACTGCCGATGGAGGTTCCATAGGTTACAAGGGTATCAAGGCTCCCGCATCGACCATGCAGGGTACCGATGTCCTCTTTCCGCAGATAGGTGAGATTATCGGAGGATCAGTCCGTGAGGCTGACTATGACACTCTCATGGGTGAGATCAACCGTCGTAAGATGGATATGACACACCTCTGGTGGTATCTCGATACACGCCGTTGGGGTTCATGCCCGCACGCCGGATTCGGACTCGGTTTTGAGCGCCTGATATTATTTGTTACTGGAATGCAGAACATAAGGGATGTAATACCGTTCCCGCGCACTCCCCGCAGCGCAGAGTTCTAAAACAAAAAACTCCGGTTCAAACGAACCGGAGTTTTTTTATCTTGCTGTTAGCTTGTAGTATAGTCGCATTGACCAGATCAGGATGGTCACCAGCGCCCATCGGAACAGGAGCATCCAGTACCATATGCCACCTATGGCCGAAAAGAGCATCAGGTCCTCCAGGTTGCTGTGTGATATGCCGATGTGGGTGTTGAGCAGCAGTATGCTTCGGTCCGATATCTTGCCGCGCTCCATCTCATCCATGATTGCGGCTGATCCGTACAGCAACCCTATAACGTTGGCTACAATCCAGAGGAACGTAGTCTCCTTGGGGAGTCCGAACACCGTGAGCAGCGGACTGAAGAACCTGGATATCTTATTCATAATGCCATACTCATACAGTGCCCGCTGCATTATGTTCAGCAGGAATATGAGTGTGGTCATCCATGCCGTAAGCCTGGCAAGACCCTTGAGCCAAACCAGGAACATGGGCCAGAACTCACCCTGGATATTCAGGAACGGAACCTCGGCCAGGTGCACGGTCTCTGCACTGAACTGAGGCTTTCCGGGAAGTATCAGGTTCATCACGATACCCAGCGTGATTGATGCCAGGGTACGTACTATCACCATGTGCTTGATGGGTGTACCGGTCTTCTTCTGGATGGCGGTCTCGGCCACCATGGCGTGAGCCGCCAGATTCATCGTACCCAGTATGGTTATCTGCCTTACGGTCATATCCAGGGTCGATATCACCGCAATACCCGAGTATATATTAATAAAGTACGCGCTCACGTAAGCCAGAGCCGCGTCGCCCGGCAGTCCGAATATATGGAATACGGGACTTACAGCCGTAGCTATCCAAGTAAGTATGCCGGTATACTTGAGCAGGAACATGATAAAAGACACCGTGGCGGTTATCTTGAATATCCACCAGATAGTCTTTAACGCCCTTGGCGCAGCCTGCTTTACAACCCTTTTGAACCTTTCCATAATTGATTTTGCTGATTCAGGGCGCAAAATTACTCAATTATAAGATTCGCAGGGTTGATTCGGCCAGTTTCATTTCAATGACATTGCATTGCAGGAGTTGTCAGTCGTTGTAGATGATTTTCTCTATCTTATAACGTGTTGTCAGGGTGCCCGTATCAAAATGGCCGTTCACGCTGATGCCTAACAGCGGATCATGGATGCGGTTTCCGGGAAGACCGGTGCGAATGACCTTAAGTCTGGGAGTGCCGTCACGTCCCTCTTTTTCCCAAAATACTACCGTGACATCGTGATCCACAGTACTCTCGTTGGTCATCTTTAATTCCAGGTACCAGTCCTTGTCACCTGGAACGGGGTAGTGACGCTCAAATTTGCATGCAGGAGGGAATTTGTTCACTATGTCCGCATCACATTCATCATAAACATCGGGAGCCACCGGATTTGCCGGTTGCACATAAGTGCCTATCGGAGTGGGTGCGGTCGAACTGCTCGATGAACTGTTTGATGAACTGTTGCCCAGATTATCCAGTGCGCTGAAGAGTAACGGGGTGATTATACTGATAGCAAGGCTGAGCGTGCTGTTGCTTCCTGATGATGAGGAACGTGAAACGGTGTTGGAACTGACTGCTTGCGGAGCCGGAATTACAATGTGATGATTGCCGGATGGAA
>JBGURN010000240.1:0-1677 GCA_045131955.1 Bacteroidaceae bacterium | reverse complement strand
TCACTCAGGAATTCGAGTGCGAATACATGAAAAGGGTATTCCCCTGTTTCAAGAACATCTACTACGGGTGCTGTGACCGGTTGGATGACCGCATGGAAATGGTGAGCGCGCTGCCCAACGTGCGCAAGCTCTCCTGCAGCCCCTGGAGCCACAGGGAAGCGTTCGCCGAGAAGCTGCCGGCGAGCATAATAATGAGCAACAAGCCCAACCCCGCGTTCCTTGCGGTAGACGCCCTCGACGAGGACGCCGTGCGCGCCGACATCCGCCGCACGATAGACGCCGCACACAGATACGGTAAAACCCTTGAAATGATACTCAAGGATGTTTCCACCGTAAGATACGACGTTCCGCGGCTCCAGCGCTTCTGCGAGATCGCGATGGAAGAAGCGGGCGCGTAGCTATTCATCTTTACTGAACGATTCTGATTTTGAAAGGAGGGCATGACATGACTAACGCTTTGAAACAGAAACGTCAGCTCCCGCCTGCCCTCAAGGAGTTCAAGGGCTACATAAAGTACTGGGACCTGTGCCTGATGCTGCTGCCGGTGATCGTGTACTTCATAATATTCAAGTACATACCCATGGGCGGCATAGTGATCGCGTTCAAAGACTTTAAGCTGGGTCTGGGCGTATCGGGCAGCGAGTGGGTCGGCCTCGCCAACTTCGTGGACGCTTTCCGCACTCGCTTTTTCATACGCGCCATCCGCAACACGCTCATAATCAGCGTGCTAAAGCTGTGCGTAGGCTTCCCTGCTCCCATAATCCTTGCGCTGCTGCTGAACGAAGTACGCCATAATGGCTACAAGCGCGTGGTGCAGACCATAAGCTACCTGCCCCACTTCCTGAGCTGGATAATCATGGCAGGTATCCTCAGTCAGCTGCTCTCCCCGAACAACGGCGCGGTGAACGCGCTGCTCAAGAGCATGGGCCGCAAGGATCCCGTGCCTTTCCTGCTGGACAACACCTACTTCAGAGGCACCGTGGTCATTTCCGATGTATGGAAAGGCGTAGGATGGGGCTCGATACTGTATCTGGCCGCCATCTCCTCCATTGACCCCACGCTGTACGAAGCTGCCATATGCGACGGCGCCACACGCCCCCAGCGGATCAGGTATATCACTATTCCCTGTATAATGCCCACCATCACCATCATGCTGATACTCAGCCTGGGCGGCATTCTTGACGCGGGCTTCGACCAGCTGCTGAACCTGTATTCTTCCGCCGTGTACGAGACGGGCGACATTATAGACACCTATGTTTACCGCGTAGGTCTGGTAGACTGGAACTACAAGCTCTCCACCGCCATAGGCCTGTTCAAAAACGTGATAGGCTTCATGCTGGTGGCGGGCACCAACTCCGTAGCAAAGGCTATCAGCGGCACCGGCATCTGGTAGGGAGGATCGTATGCACAGAGAAAGATTCACCCTCGGAGACGTGATAATCTACACGCTGTTGGCACTTTTGAGCTTTACCATCGTGTTCGCTTTCATGCACCTGCTGAGCATATCCCTGTCCTCAAACGCGGTAGCTACCAAAGGCGGGCTCATTTTCGTTCCCAGGGAAGTAACCTTCGATAACTACTCACGCGTGTTTAAAAACCGCTACATCTGGATAGGTTACAAAAACACGCTATTCCGTACCGTCGTGGGCACTTCCGTACAGCTTGTGTTTACCGCGC
>JBGURN010000239.1:0-2493 GCA_045131955.1 Bacteroidaceae bacterium | reverse complement strand
TTACCGCTAATGCCAGTTGCATCGTAAATAACCTTAGCCTCCTGCCCTGCTACAGCCTTGAAATCTTTCTGCAAGGCCTTCAGTGCTATCTGCACACCAGTCTTGTCAGCCTGGTCAGCCAAAATCTGAACGGGCTTGCCGTTCTCTATCAGCGTAAACCTATCGGCCGATAACTCATTGAATGAAATTCCCTTGTTGTCAGCAGCGAATGCTGAACTGATGGATAGCGCCAACGCGCCAAGGACCATAAATACTTTTCTCATAACTATATTTGGTTAATTGTTTTTCTTGCTTGCGAAGTTAGTTATTAAACAGAGACTTTCCAAATAAAATTCAGGGTATACCCTTACAAAAGCGGCCTACGGCCGGCCCTCCCACTCCTTTGGAGCGGGCCCCTCCCACTGGTCGCGCGTGGGTGCGAGACTTTTTCCAGGGTATCCCCCGGTTTTTTATTTGAAAAGTCTAAGCTCGTATAGCCCGGCGACTGCAAGTCGGTCGCCTTTTATTGCTAACGCTCCCTGAATATCGGGAATAGTTTGAATGTGGTCGATTACCGGTTGGAGGTCGCTGGCGGTTTTTATGCGGTTGGCCATGGCGGTGGCGTAGCTGTCGGCCAGCAGGACGTCACGGCAGACTATCATCATGGCATCGGCCTTGCCCAGGCTCAGGGAGGGACCGACGGTGCCGCTCGAGGTGCAGATGCCGCAGGGGAATGCTGATGCGGGGATGTGCAGGCCTACTTTCTCGGAGAGCGGTGACTGGCCGGCGAATACCGCTATGTCCATGTCGGCGGTGGCATCGGCATAGATGTCGCCTCCGTTCTCGACGATTACCTCCTTCACGCCGTACCTGGACTTGAGGAACTCCGCAACTTTTAGGGCAACGGCACCTGCTACGGCACTCATGGGGCCTATTCCGGTCTTGTGGCTCACACATGACATCTCCTTGAGGATATCAGGGGCCTCCAGACCTGCGTCATATGGTGTCAGAGAGGCACTGTACTGCGGGTCCATCAGCAGATAGGCATCCATGGAGCGGCGCAAATCCACCAGCAGGGCGTATGTATCGGCCTCCATAGACTGAGAATAGGAGCCGCTGTCGACTCCTATCCATAAATCGGATTCAAGGAACTTTACTGAGAACCAGCGACGGCTGTCACCGGCAAACCTGCTACGGTAGTTCCTATCCTTGTATTCCATAAAGACGCCCCTACAGGCACTTAGTCAGCGAACTCAATGCTGAACAGCTTGAGCGGGCATGAGGTGATGCAGAGCTTGCAGACCACGCATTTCTCAGGGTGGAACTGCAGTTTCCAGTCAGGAGCGCTGATTGAGAGTGCGCCCGACGGACAGGCCGATGTACATGCACCGCAGCTGATGCACTTGGAGTCGTCATAGCTGATTTTCTTCTCCAGCGGGCTTACGTTGACGCCGCTCTGCTGCATGAAATCGATAGCCTGACGTATATGCTCTGAGTCAGAATCCAGCTCCAGCACGAGCTTTCCGCTGCGGCCGCCGTCTATATCAGCCTTTATGATGCTGACCATGATGTCGTATTTCTTAATCAGCTCGTAGATAAGCGGGCGGCTGGCCTCGCCATCAGGGAATGATATAACTACTTTCTTTGTCATAACAATCTGATTTACTGATTAATCTCCTTAAGTCCGTTAAGTGAGCGGCCGGTCGGCATGGGACGTACCGGGGCAGTCAGTTCGAACTCGCCCTTCTGGATCCACTCCTTGAGGATATTTGCAATCTTACGTGCCTTGTAGAGGCTTGACAGAGGCGCTGTGTGGATCTTCTTGCCCATGAACTCGATCTCACCTGAGCGCAACTGCTCGTAGTTGACCTTACCTATCAGGTCGCCGCGGCCGCCGTAGTCCTCGATGAACGTATCGATCTCACAGTTACGTATGCTCACGCGGTGTGCCAGGTCCTCATCAAGCAGAGGAATGGGCACGCCTATGCCAACGTACATTGTTACGCCGTATTTCTCAAAATAGGCGCCGCGCAGGAACTCGCTCGACATCTCCCTCATCTCACCCATCACGGCAAGCGTGCGGGCGTTGCCCATGGGAACGCCGTGGTCGTTAAGCGGCTTTGAGCAGTTGAACTGCGTGCCGTTCCAAACCACGTAACCCTGTGTGCCGCAAAGGAATATGCGTGTTCCAAGTCCGATGGTACGGCACTCGGGGTCATTCAGCAGCGGTGAGAGCTCACCTGCCGAGCTGTATGACGCATTCTTCATGCGGGGCAGCAGAGTGCCCATGTAGGTATAGAGAGTGCGGTCTGTGGAGTTCACAGCCACGTTGTAGTTCTGATATGCGTTACGGGGATTCATCAGGATCGCCTCGTTTATGCAGTCCAGATTGATCTCGGTCCTGATATGCTTGCGGGGATAGCAGTCTGTACCCTTACCCCACGCCTCGAGCGTCACGTTCTTGCCGTCAATCAGGTCCTGGATGATGTGAGCGCCGCCGTATGACGGGTTCTG
>JBGURN010000238.1:0-1502 GCA_045131955.1 Bacteroidaceae bacterium | reverse complement strand
GCACAGCAAGCAGGAACTGTTTGAGTTGTTGCGGCATCGTCATGCAGTGCTGTTACAGGGGCGTCCGAGTATGCAGCCGGGGATGTTCAAGCAGCAGAATAACCGAGCCGGAGACACGGTGTTTGTGGATTCGCGGTTGGTGCAAGGGACATTGGCAAAGGGTTTTCAACGGTATGAGGCGCTGCAGGATCCGGTGGCCAGGGCGATATTCATGATGTTCATGATCAGCGAAGTGCATCCGTTCAACGACGGGAATGGACGAATGGCGCGAGTGATGATGAATGCGGAACTGGTGCATGCAGACCAGTGCCGTATCATCGTGCCGACAGTGTTCCGGCTGGATTATCTGCTGACGCTGCGTAAGTTGAGTAGGCAGAAGAATCCCGAGGCGTATATCCAGGTAATGCAGAAACTGCATGCTTTCAGTCAGAACCTTTACGGCTCTGATTATGAGGCGCTGAACCGGTATCTGTTGGCATGCAATGCGTATGAGGAGCCGGAGAATGCGCGGCTGATTGTGACGGAGAGGGAGTGAGTTTTCGAAGATAATTAAATAGCATATGCATATAACATTGATTGCAGGGGCGAGGCCCAATTTTATGAAAATCGCAGCGCTGGTGCATGCGATTGAGAGGTATAATAACCAGCCTACCTCCAACATTGTTCTACGGACGACCACAGGCAGTCCGATCGAGCAAAGCTCTTCACCCGTAAAGGGAAGAGGCGAAATAAGCCCTAATCCCTCTCAAAAAGGAAGAGAGGAGCGAGTGGACTACCGCTTGGTGCATACGGGGCAGCATTATGACAAGAACATGAGTGATACGTTCTTTGAGGAGTTGGGCATTCCGGCTCCGGATGTGAACCTTGGTTGCGGTGGCGGAACACAGGCTGAACAGACGGCACATATCATGGTGGCGTTTGAGAAAGAACTGTTGGAGCATCCGACGGATGTGGTGCTTGTTGTGGGAGATGTGACGAGTACGATGGCTTGCTCGATTGTGGCGAAGAAACTGAATACCAAAGTGTGCCATGTGGAGGCAGGAATACGCAGTTGGGATCTGACCATGCCTGAGGAGATCAACCGCATGGTAACGGACAGTTTGGCGGATTATATGTTCACAACGAGCGAGGTAGCGAATCGCAATCTGATTCGGCAGGGAGCCGAATTGGTTACGGGTGACGGGTTACAGGTTACGGGAGAGCGCATTCTGCCGGAGGATAAGTATGCCTATGAGCGCGTGCCACAGAAAGTTTGGCATGTAGGCAATGTGATGATTGATACGCTGTTGGCGAACAGATCACGGTTTAGAAAGCCGGAAGTGTGGGATGAGTTTGGGCTGAAAGAGAAGGAGTTTTTGGTGATGACTATGCACCGTCCGGCTAACGTGGATGAAGAGAACCATCTGCGCGCTATGATGGAGCAGATTATTGATAATGTGCATGGATTGCCGGTGATTTTCCCGATACATCCGAGAACGGCGAAGTTGTTCTATGGACTATGG
>JBGURN010000237.1:0-4863 GCA_045131955.1 Bacteroidaceae bacterium | reverse complement strand
TGGGCTACCCGGACTCGAACCAGGAAAGGCAGGAGGGGCTGGTGCCCAGCCCCTTTTCCTTTTTTTAGTTTGCTCTGCAAACGCGCTCCATTCCATTCCGCTTGGCGGCCCTCCGGGACCGCGGTCTCGTTCGTCGCCTCACTCGCTCCAATACGTTTGTACCTGCGTGATTCTAATTCGCATGCGGTTTCCAGCTGCACCCGGTAAAACCAATACATTAAGCGGAGCGAGAATGGGTTGGTTTTACCCGGCCGAAGGCCGGCAGAGTGGAATGGAATGAAATGGAATGGAACGGGTTTGGGGCGCCGCCGCCCCAAACTAAAAAAAGGTCGTGTACCTGATACGCAGATAGGATCCTGTCCCGGACATTTGGCCCATAGGGCCCAAAAATGTCAAAAAACAACCGAGCGCCAAAGCCGCGAGCCCCCGCCGGATGGAATACCAACCGGATGGAAAAACCTATCCCTTTTTGGAATAATAGAGGTCCAGAAGTTTTTGCGCGGCAGCGAAAGAGGTCTGCTGTCCGCCGAGTATCTGCTGTTCGTATTCGTTGAGGCGTGCCGCAATCTCCGGGTCGTTGTAGAATCCGTTCTTGAGTGATTCCCGGATGGTTTCATGCATCCAGTATTTGGCCTGCTCATTGCGGCGGTACTGGAAGTATCCGTTCTTCTTTACGAAATCAATGTATGACCATACCATATCCCAGACCTCTTTGATGCGGATTTCATAGAATCCGGAGTAGGTGAGGACCTGCGGAGTCCAGCCGCTCTCCGATGGCGGGAACAGATGTAGTGCGTTACGGAAGGAACTGGCCGCGAGTTCAGCCTTGGGGGCGTTGTCACCATCGGCCTTGTTTATGATTATGCCGTCGGCCATCTCCATGATGCCGCGTTTTATGCCTTGCAGTTCATCGCCGGTGCCGGCCAGCTGTATGAGCAGGAAAAAGTCAACCATGGAGTGTACGGCAGTCTCACTCTGTCCCACACCGACAGTCTCCACGAAAATCTTGTCAAAACCGGCTGCCTCACAGAGCACTATGGTCTCGCGTGTCTTGCGTGCCACGCCGCCAAGTGAGCCGGCTGCCGGGCTGGGGCGTATGAATGCTTTGGGGTGCACGGCCAGACGCTCCATGCGTGTCTTGTCACCCAGTATGCTGCCTTTGGTGCGCTCTGAGCTGGGGTCGATGGCCAGTACGGCAAGCTTGCCTCCGTCTTTGAGCACATGGAGTCCGAATGCGTCGATCGATGTGCTTTTGCCGGCACCAGGAACACCGCTTATGCCAATACGTACCGAGTTACCTGAGTAGGGGAGACATTTCTCGATGACCTCCTGGGCTATAGCCTGATGCTCGGGTTTGAGGCTCTCCACCAGGGTGACGGCCTGGCTGAGGACGGTCACATTACCCTTAATTATACCGTCCACATAATCCTGAACAGAGAGAACGGGGCGGCTCTTGCGGCGTCCCTTGAGGTATGGGTTGATGCTGCCCGGGCTGACAACACCGCTGTTCACGGTCAGTCCTTTGTATTCGTCGCTGTTTTCGGGATGTTCCATACTTAGAGTTCTATTTTGCCGCGGGCCGGGTCATTGTGATGGATGATACGGAGAACTACCCATGCAATGAGTCCGCAAAGCAGATAAATCATAGTCTGACAGAAATGCAGCACCAGTGACATGGGCTGTGCATCGGCCTCCTTGGCTCCGTAGATGCCGAGCATCTTGACGATTGCCAGGTTCCAGGGACCGGCTCCGTTGGGAGTGGGTACCAGGACGGCTACGCTGCTGGCTGCAAAACAGGCAAGACCTGCCAGCGGGCCCACCTGGGCGGTGGAGGGCAGGCAGTAGAATGCCAGATAGAGTTCCAGATAATAGCATATCCAGATGCTGAACGAGTAGATGAGGAAGAGGGGCAGACGGCGTATCTGTTTGAGGGCAAGGAATCCCTCCCAGAAACCGCGTATGAAACCTTTGATCCTGTCACCAAGATGGAACTTGACGGAGAGCCACCAGAACAGGACGATAAGAATCACGATAACGGCTGCCCACCACCAGAATGCGGGGTTTTCAAGCAACGGAACGCTGTCGGTCACGGGTGCGGCGGCATCGGACTCACCCGGAGTGAGCAGCAGGCGGAACTGACGGAGCTGTGAGAGTACTCCTCCCAGGACAATCAGACCCAGCAGTACGGCATCGACCACACGCTCGGCGACCAGGGTGCCCAGACCCTTGCTGAACGGTACTCCGGCGTTGCGTTCCAGTATGGCGCATCGGCTTATCTCACCTACGCGGGGGATGATGATATTGGCGGCATAACCGGTGAATACGGTCAGTACGGTATCTCTCTTGGGTACGTCATAACCGATGGGCTCCAGCAACAGGTTCCACCTGAGGCCGCGGAACAGGGGACCGAAGGCGCTGAAAGCCAGGGCGGCCACGAGCCAGCGCCAGTCAATGCGTTTCATATCAGCCCAAAACAGGCTGAAATCGTAATCGCGGTAGGTGAAATAAAGTATTACTGCCGATATGAGCAGCGGTATGAGTATCTTGAGTGTCGTAGATGCAATCTTTTTCATTACAGAGGGTTCACCTTTTAAATGATTTTGCCTACCTTTGCAGCCGTGAATGCGGCGGGAGGTCAGCATTCCAGTGCGAAGATAATAATTCGCGGGTTGTAAACCAAACATATTCTATATGGACGACGTTGATGCAGACAGTAAGACCCAAAAAGGCATTAGGCCAACACTTCCTGAGGGATATGGATATCGCTCAGCGTATAGCCGGCACTGTTGATGTACGCGCCGACCTTCCGATTCTTGAGATAGGACCCGGAACAGGAGTCCTCACACAATTCCTAAGTCAGAAAAACCGTGAGCTTAAGGTGATAGAGATAGACACCGAGTCTGTCGTATACCTGCATGAACACTACCCGGAACTTAATGTCATAGAAGGTGACTTCCTGAGGCTCGACCTCAGTCAGCTGTTCGGTGGCCGCGAGTTCGTCCTAACAGGAAACTATCCTTACAACATATCCAGCCAGATATTCTTCAGGATGCTGGAATACAAGGAACTCATACCATGCTGCACAGGTATGCTGCAGCGTGAGGTGGCACAGCGCATCTGCTCAGGTCCCGGAAACAAGGACTATGGCATACTGAGCGTGTTCATCCAGCTCTGGTATGATACCGAATATCTTTTTACCGTCCATGAAAACGTTTTTGACCCGCCTCCAAAGGTCAAGAGCGGTGTGATACGGCTTACCCGCAATAACCGCCGCTCGCTCGAATGCAACGAGGCGCTTTTCCGCAAGATCGTGAAAGCCACGTTCGGAATGCGCCGTAAGATGTTGCGCAACTCTCTAAGACAGGTCTATGACAAGGACTCTCCTCTACCGGCGGATTGCCCTTATCTGGACAAACGTCCTGAACAACTGTCAGTTGAAGACTTTATAAAACTGACACTTATGGTTGAGGGCAAAGCCTGAATGAATTAGAGAACAGAGAACTCAACGTTTACCCGGCCCAACTTCAGGGCCACAATATTCAGAGAATTATGGAGGAGAAGGAATTTCTGGATAACATCATTGAAGTGATTGAGAGCAAGGATGCCGCCAAGCTCAAGGCCATCCTTGATGAGATGCACCCCGCCGATATCGCCGAGCTGTGCGATACCCTGGACGTGGAGGATGCCCGTGCGGTATATCGTCAGCTGGACAACGAGACGGCGGCCGATGTGCTGGTCGAGATGGATGAGGACAACCGTAAACGCCTGCTTGATGAACTGCCGTCGGAGGTTATCGCCGCCAAGTTCATCGACAACATGGATACCGATGATGCCGTTGATATCATCCAGGATCTGGACGAGGACAAGCAGGAGGAGGTGCTCGCTCATATAGGTGATATAGAGCAGGCCAGCGATATCGTTGACCTGATGAAATATGACGAGGACACCGCCGGTGGTCTGATGGGCACCGAGATGGTGGTCGTGAATGAGAACATGTCCATGCCAGAGTGCCTTCAGGAGATGCGCAAGCAGGCCGAGGACCTGGATGACATATATAACGTCTATGTGGTCGATGATGACGGCCGGCTCAAGGGCGTGTTCCCGCTCAAGAAGATGATAACCAACCCGTCCGTATCGAAAGTGAAATACGTGATGGACGAGGATGTAAAGAGCACCAAGGTTGACACTCCCATCGATGATGTGGTTCAGATGATAGAGAAGTATAACCTGGTATCGGTACCGGTCGTGGACAGCATTGGGCGTCTGCAGGGTCAGATAACCGTCGATGACGTGATCGATGAGCTGCGTGAGCAACAGGAGCATGACTACCAGATGGCATCAGGTCTTACCGGTGACGTAGAGACCGCCGACAGCGTTATACGTCAGATGTGGTCACGTATTCCCTGGCTGCTCATAGGTATCCTGGGAGGAATCCTCAATTCAAAGATCCTGGAGCATTTTGAGACCGCATTCGCGGCTGCCACTTCACTCCTGTTCTTTATTCCCCTTATCGGCGGTACCGGCGGTAACGTGGGCACCCAGTCATCGGCCCTTGTGGTTCAGGGACTGGCAAACGGATCTCTCAACACATCAAACATCATAAAGCAGGTATTCAAGGAGAGTGCCGTGGCGCTTCTCAATGCCATTGCGCTGTCATTGCTTGTCCTGGGCTACAACGTATGGGCATTCGGCTGGTCCGATCCCGTAACATACGCCGTCCCGTTAAGTATGTTCGCCCTGGTTCTTATCGGAACGCTGTGGGGAACCCTGCTGCCGCTCCTGTTCGAGAAGGTGAACATTGACCCTGCCATCGCTACCGGTCCGTTTGTGCAGATCACCAATGACCTTCTTGGTATGGGTATT
>JBGURN010000236.1:0-1683 GCA_045131955.1 Bacteroidaceae bacterium | reverse complement strand
TCTGGAGGTCCTCGTATTGCAGTCTCAGGGTTGTCAGGCTGGATTCAGTCTTCTTCCAGGCCGTCCTGATGAGATAGATGGCAAGGATACCCAGCAGCAGAAGTATGGCTATGGCTGCAATCAGCAAGGTGTGCTGATGTGTCTGGCGCAGCTGAGTAAGCTGAGAATAGTAGCGCTCCTCCATGAAGCGAGTGTCAGAGTTCAGGATTTCCTTAATGTACTTCTGCTCCGCTTCAGCGGCCTTCTTGTGCATCTGTACGGAGGTAGTGTAGTCCCCCTCCTTCTCGTACACATCCGCCAGACGGGTGTAATAGTCCTGGTCAAGAGATTCGGTGTTGTACCGGGCATATTCTCCCAGCACGTAAAGGGCAGAATCCAGCATTCCACTTGCAGAATATGCATACGATATGGCCAGCCACGGTCTCAAAGCCCTGTTCGGTATCTGTGTGAAACAGGAATCCTTGAGAGCTATCACGTGAAGGGTGTCCTGAGCCGCTACAGCTATGTCAATCCTGGTCTTGAGGTAATCTGCTTTCTGGTTTACCGCAAGGCTGTCCCAGTAAGGCACCAGGATGTCCAGGGCTTCGTCTGCAGATTCCAGATTGTCCAGATGGAGATAATCGTCGGCAAGGGAGATTTGGGAGATGGCGTATTTTGACCAGTATTTGTTTTCCTTGAAGAACGAGCTTGACTTGAGGTCGTTGTCCATGGCTGCGGAGTAGTCGTACAAGTTTTTGTACAGCCTGGATTTCATCAGGTACAAGTGGCCAGAAGTGTACAGGTCATTGGCTTGGGGGATGTGAGCCTCGCCTCGTGCGAGCCATTCCATGGCCGCATCCGTGTCTCCTGCGTTGTTGGCAATGTTGGCGGCATAGTAGCAGTTGCGGAGCCTCTGGTCTGCGGGACCGTGGGAGCGGTAATAGTCCAGGGCAGGTGTTATTATGCTGTCGCTCTTTACAATAAAACCGTTCCTGTCCAGAGCCTGGGACAGCAGGAGGGCGTGGTATGCGCGTTGTGCCGGTTTCTTAAGGTTGCTCCTGTTCATTCCCTGCAGGATGACCAGCGAGCTGTCCGGATGCTCAAGCATGAGGCAGTCTGCCTGTCTGAGCAGGGCATCGGTCTGTCTCTGGCTGGTGCAGGAAAGGATTAAAAAGAATAGGAATAGTATAGGAACAGCACGTCGCATATTCAAATTTAGAGTCTTTTTTTCAATTTATTCTTTACTTTGTAAGAAATAATTGACAAATGACTGAAAAGAACAGGACTTTGCTGCTTCTGCACCTTGCCGTGCTGCTCGCCGGGGGAACCGGACTGTTCGGGCGCATCATCAGTCTCTCAGGTCTTCCGCTGGTGTGCTACCGGGTGATAGTCAGCATTGTATGTATGACTCTGTTCATGGTCCTGACGGGCCGCCTGAAGCCCATAGCCCGCTCTGATGCCTTGAAGATTGCAGGATGCGGGGTGCTTCTGGCCATTCACTGGACTTTCTTCTATTCCAGCATCCAGGCTTCAAATGTGTCGGTAGGCGTCACCTGCATTGCAACCACTTGTTTCTTTACGGCCATCTTCAGTCCTCTGATCAACCATACGCGCTTTTCGGCGGTGCAGATGCTCATAAGTTTCATTTCCATTACGGGTATACTGCTCATATTCACCCTGGATGTGCGCTACCGTCTGGGCATA
>JBGURN010000235.1:0-45895 GCA_045131955.1 Bacteroidaceae bacterium | reverse complement strand
GGCCGTGCTTCATATATCCCCTCTTTCCAGTTCGGTGATTTCCAGCTCAAGATGTTCACGGGAGCCACGGCCTCATGGATAAACAGTGGTTACCGCTGTTTCTTTGATCCCCAGAACGGAATCCTCACCTCCGAGCCGCTCCCTTCCGGTTATCCCGGATATGATGAATGCTATTATGACGGAGTGGCATATGAGATTGTGCCCAACGGTTCTCTCTTCCCTGATAAGCTGCGCCATTACGACCTCTCCAAGACACAGCCCGAGGAGGTTAACATTACATGGAATGACGATGTCACTGTCTATGTGCTGGATATAATTCCCGGATCTGTGAATGATGACGCTTGGTTTTTTGATCCATCCGCAATGGCATTCAAGTTGATGGCAAAGACGACCGACGGACGCGCCTTAATCTGGTATATCGACGCAATTGACGGTTCTACCCGCGTCTCTCTTGAAGGCGAGAGCACCGCAGGCCGTATTATCGGCACTCTGGTCAGACTCAACTGATTTATAATCCCAAATAAAGACAGGGAGGGCGACTCGAACAGCAGCCGCCCTCTCTTTTTAATTACGAATCGGATACTATTTCTCCGAGTACTTTACCTGCTCCGACTCCACTCTGTTGTAGAAGGCGGCGATATCCCTTGCGTTATAATCCTCAGGAACCTGATAGACCTCAGGTGCATTGAAGGACTTGAGCATGGTACGGTACTTGTCAGGATCACTCTGCGGGAGCAGGAACGGCTTGCCTGTCTTGCCGTCCTCACCAATGTAGGCTATATAAGGTCGTCCGTAAACCAGGTCGTCGCGCTTGGAGGCGAATACCACCCAGCGGCTGTTGCTGCTCCAGCTATGATAGGTGTCGGCACCGTAGGCGTTGACCTCTGAGAGGGGATTCACTCCCTTGGTCCTGAGATCTATCAGCCACAGGTCACTCTCCTTATGCCATACCGGGAATGTGCCGTAGCTGGCTACCGTTGCCATAAGCCAGTGTCCGTCGGGCGAGGCCTTGAGATGGCTGAATGAGAGACGGTCATCGGCAGGAACAATCGTTATGGCCTTGTCACCTATCTTGCCAGTCTTAGGATCGAACGATACCACTGCTATGTCATAATGCATCTCGGGTATGCTGTCCGGCTGCTCACGGTGAACGGCACGGCAAAAGAATATGGTCCTGCCATCGGCCGAGAAACAGGGGAATGTCTCCTGATATTCACTACCCGATACCGATGTGTTATCGGTAACCGTAAGGTTGTCAAAGTCCATCACCATAAGGTCGCTTCGCTTGTCATAGACCTCCATTCGGAGATCACGGCGTCCGTGTATGGAAAATGTTATGTCGGCTGTGGTGAATACACCCCAACGGCCATCGGCCGATATATCGCCATATACGCCTCCGCCGGTCCTGTCGGTCTTGGTGTTGAGTTTGTATAACTTACCGCCACGGTTCAGAATGGTACCGCCCTTGGCTCCTCTCAGATGCATGAATGATGTTCCGTTACGGTTCGTCACATGGCAGTTCATGCAGGACTGGCCGGCACTGCGGTTATCGCCCAGTAAGACGGAACGGAAACTCTCCATGTCACGCTGCTCTATCTGTATACGGCTCCAGACCTCATACGCAGGTTCTATCAGGCGGTAGCTGAGGTATCTGTCTATGGAATCGGCCGATATGGTCCAGCTGAAAGAGAGTTGACCTGCAGAGCCGGCATCGATCTTGACCTGCACCTCCCCGCCCTTCTCGGCATCAAGCATGGAGTGCCAGCGGCGTACGGGAAACTTAACAAGCCCCTTGCGGCCTTTGAACCTGTATTCGGCGGTCTTTCCCTGCACCGTCACGTCTATCCTGCCGGCACCTCCTATCCTGAAGTTCATGGGAGCTATGTTACACGGGACCGTAACATCGCTGTAATCAGGGAACATGCCCTCACTGTCGCTGACCTTAACCGTACAGGATACAGCCAGCAGCGCGGTTGCCAATATGTATAGAATCTTTCTCATTACGATTTCATTTATAAGCACAGGTAGTACCAGTAAGTACCCTTAAACTGTTCCAACCCCTCCATGTTACCCTCTCCGGCTTTTTCAACGGCTTCCATAAATTCAAAATAGCGTTCCACTACATTCTCACTTATGTCATACCTCTCAACTATCAGCTCAAGCGACTCCTGCGAATCGGCTTCCATGAGGAGTGCCTGCTGATAGAGCTCCGGAACATCATAACGGCGGTCCAGACCACCCAGCCAGAGGTCGTCATAATAGGCCCTGAAAGAGGATATCCTCTTCTGCAACAGCAAGTGACAGAGCAGATAGTCGGCGGCCACCTTGTTTGAGTGACGGTTGGCGGTTATCCCCACCAGAGGCATCATGTCATTGCCCAACGGAAAGAAGAAATCCGTTTCCGATGCACGCGCACGCCACCTGAGATACTTGTCCGGGATGCTGTCGCTCAGGATGCATCTCTTAAGTTCATCGGCCCATACCCTATGATTGCGGGTACGGGACAATATGTCAAGATATTTCAAAGCCACCTCATAGTCACCGGCTGTCACCGCTATCTCCGTAAGGCAACGCAGCATACGGGTGGAGTTGAATCCCGGCATGACCGTCTGTCCGAACAGGGCGCAGTCAGTTGCACGAGATATGTCACCCATCTCCAGGAGGGCATCGGGATAGAAGAACAGTGACAGGTAAAGGTCCTGTGTGGTGGTCTCCAGGAACAGGCCGTCAGGTGTCTGCGGACATGAAAGCAGATTGTCGGGCAGTGTGCCCTCACGTGCATATGAGAGGTTGCGGTAAAACAGTCCATAGCGTATGTCGAGATGCTCCGATGCGCACTCCCTGACCGCGTTCCAGTCAGAGCGGTATGCCAGTGTCCCCACCTTGGTGCTGAACTCTATCAGCTTGTCACTGTATGATGTGGAGAGCACCGCTACGCAGCATAAAGCCGATGCCACATCTGTCACAAGGGCTTTGTTCAACCGTGATGCGGAGAGTGCGGCAACCACAGAGAGAGGTATCAGTATAAGTACAGCCGGTCTGCAGACCAGATATCCGGCTCCCACAGGAGCGGGGTAGACAAGAGCCTTTACAAAAGTGAGATTATAGAGCCATGCCAGGATGAACATGACTGCCAGTCCGGCCGCCAGCGCTATAAGGTTATTTCTTAAACGGCCGCCACCAGCAAAGCAGCATGCGAGTCCGAACAGTATGGCGTGGTTACCCAGGAGCACGAACAGGACGGGTATTCCCAGTCCCATACATACAGCCCTCATTATAGGATTCCTGACCTTTGACACGGAGTATGCGCTACGTAAGGAGAGAATCATCCCGACTACTCCCGCTACCGGGTAATCGGGCCAGACCAGGAAAGCGCCGGTCACCACTACGGGGAGCATGGCGAGTAAGTAACGGGGCTGGCCGCAGGCGAGTCTGGTGAGACGCACCATACCGGACCATACCAGTTTAAGCAGCACCACTGAAATGGCTACAGCTGCAACAGCGTTCATGTAGAACTGGGTAAGCCAGTCACCGAGTATCTGTGATATGAAGGCGGGATTGGATAAATACCACGAGATCCGTTCCGGAGTCCAGACGAATATGCCTGTCTGTTCCTTGAAGCAGAGCCTATACGGAGCTAAAACAGCCATAAGTACCGTCATTGCCACCAAAAGCGTGAGTGATAGCTGAAATTCAGGGTATTTCTTAGAGTGGTTCATGTAGGGTTGTAATCAGATGTGCAAACTTAGCTAAAAAATGTGGCCCTTAAAGGGATTTTGACTACTTTTGTGTTTTGCAACGCACGCGCACACGCACACGATGGCAGGAAAGTTATATCTGGTCCCCACACCGGTGGGCAATCTTGAAGACATTACCCTTAGGGCCCTGAGGATCCTTAAGGAGGTTGACCTTATTCTGGCCGAGGATACCAGGACCAGTTCGGTCCTGCTCAACCACTATGACATCCATAAGCCGCTGCTGTCACACCATAAGTTCAACGAGCATGAGACATCGGCCTCAATGGCCGGCCGCATACAGGCAGGTCAGTCGGTGGCTCTCATCAGCGATGCCGGCACGCCGGGCATATCGGACCCGGGATTCATGCTTGTAAGGGAGTGTGTGCAACAGGGCATAGACGTGGAGTGCCTGCCCGGTGCCACCGCATTCGTTCCTGCGCTCATAGACTCGGGACTGCCTTGCGACAGGTTCCTCTTTGAAGGGTTCCTGCCCCAGAAGAAAGGTCGTCAGAGCCGTATAGCCGCCCTCAAGGACGAGCCGCGCACCATCATATTCTATGAATCGCCGTTCCGCCTGGTCAAGGCGCTGGAGCAGTTCATAGAATGCTTTGGCCAGGAGCGTCAGGTATGCGTCTGCAGAGAGATATCAAAGATCCATGAGGAGAGCGTACGCGGCACATTGAGTGAAGTTCTGGCTCACTTCAAAGCCCACGAGCCCAAAGGTGAGATCGTGATTGTACTTGGCGGCGCTCCTGATAAGAAACACAACAAGGAAGAATGAAAGAAGAGTTCCAAGTCATAACAGAGAAGAAGGCCGAGACCGCCATACTGGTAGGTATCATAACCCAGGAGCAGGACGAACGCAAGACACAGGAGTATCTTGACGAGCTTGAGTTCCTGGCCGATACTGCCGGAGTGACCGTAATGCGCCGTTTTACCCAGAAGATTCCCCAGGCCCTGGCCGCCACCTATGTGGGAAAGGGTAAGCTTGAGGAGATGCGTGAGTACATAGACCGCATGGAGGACCAGGAAGAAGAGGTGGGTATGGCCATCTTTGATGACGAACTCACGGCCAAGCAGATGTCAGCCATCGAGAACGTGCTGGGCATCAAGGTGCTTGACCGTACATCACTTATACTGGACATATTCGCCATGCGTGCCCAGACAGCCCACGCCAAGACACAGGTGGAGCTGGCCCAGTACCGTTATCTGCTGCCCCGTCTGCAGCGAATGTGGACTCACCTGGAACGTCAGGGAGGTGGATCCGGCGCCGGTGGCGGTAAGGGTTCGGTAGGACTTCGCGGACCTGGTGAGACCCAGCTCGAGATGGACCGCCGTATCATCACCAAGCGTATAAGCTGGCTCAAGGAGCAGCTGGCCGATATAGACCGCCAGAAATCCACCATGCGCAAGAACCGCGGCCGCCTTATCCGCGTTGCCCTGGTAGGATATACCAACGTAGGCAAGTCCACCCTTATGAACCTGCTTTCCAAGAGCGATGTGTTTGCCGAGAACAAGCTCTTTGCAACCCTTGACACCACAGTTCGTAAGGTAGTTGTAGACAACCTGCCGTTCCTGCTTTCCGACACCGTCGGATTCATACGCAAGCTCCCCACAGACCTTGTGGAGTCTTTCAAATCCACACTTGACGAGGTCCGTGAGGCCGACCTGCTCATACACGTGGTTGATATATCGCACCCCGACTTTGAGGACCAGATGAAGGTGGTTGACAAGACCCTGGCCGACCTGGGAGCCGGTGACAAGCCCAAGATCGTGCTCTTTAACAAGACCGATGCCTACACATGGGTGGAAAAAGAGCCCGATGACCTCACTCCCGCCACACGTGAGAACATCACCATGGATGAGCTTCAGCGCACATGGATGGGACGTCTTAACGGCGAGTGCCTGTTTGTATCGGCACTTAAGAAGACGGGAATTGAGAATATGAGGAAAACATTGTATGACCGTGTGAAGCAATTGCACGTTCAGAAGTATCCGTACAATGATTTTCTGTACCCCGATATGGAAACAAACGAAAATTAAAAAACGACAAAATAGACTATGGCAAATTTCAAGTATGCGCCCATGTTCCAGTTGGGCAAGGACGAGACAGAGTACTATCTGCTCACAAAAGACTACGTAAGCGTAAGCGAGTTTGAAGGCAAACCTATCCTGAAAGTTCAGAAGGAGGGTCTGACCAAGATGGCAAACGCCGCATTCCGTGATGTAAGTTTCCTGCTGCGCCGTTCACACAACGAGCAGGTAGCCAAGATCCTGCGTGACCCCGAGGCATCGGACAACGACAAGTACGTAGCACTGACATTCCTGCGCAACGCCGAGGTATCGGCCAAGGGTAAGCTGCCCCTGTGCCAGGATACCGGCACCGCAATCATCCACGGTGAGAAGGGCCAGCAGGTATGGACCGGATTCTGCGATGAGGAGGCTCTCTCAGAGGGCGTTTACAAGACCTATACCGAGGAGAACCTGCGTTACAGCCAGAACGCCCCCCTGGATATGTATAATGAGGTCAACACCAAGTGCAACCTGCCCGCTCAGATTGACATCGAGGCAACCGAGGGAATGGAGTACCGCTTCCTTATGGTTACCAAGGGCGGCGGATCGGCCAACAAGACATACCTCTATCAGGAGACCAAGGCCCGCATCCAGAACCCCGGCACTCTGATTCCTTTCCTGGTTGAGAAGATGAAGAGCCTGGGTACAGCAGCCTGCCCTCCCTACCACATCGCATTCGTGATCGGCGGTACCAGCGCTGAGAAGAACCTGCTCACCGTAAAGCTGGCATCGACACATTACTACGACTCACTGCCCACCAGCGGTGATGAGACCGGCCGTGCATTCCGCGATGTAGAGCTTGAGAAACAGCTCCTGCAGGAGGCTTACAAGATTGGTCTGGGCGCACAGTTCGGCGGTAAGTATATGGCACATGATGTTCGCGTAATCCGTCTGCCGCGTCACGGCGCAAGCTGCCCCATAGGTCTGGGTGTAAGCTGCTCCGCTGACCGTAACATCAAGGCCAAGATCAACAAGGATGGTATCTGGATTGAGAAGATGGATGACAAACCATATGAGCTGATTCCTGAGGAGCTCCGTCAGGCTGGCGAGGGCGATGCAGTAAAGGTTGACCTGAACCGCCCCATGGCTGAGGTCTGCAAGCAGCTCTCACAGTATCCCGTAAGCACACGCTTGAGCCTTAACGGCACCATCATAGTAGGTCGTGACATAGCCCACGCCAAGATCAAGGCACGTCTTGATGCAGGAGAGGAGATGCCTCAGTACCTCAAGGAGCACCCCATCTACTACGCTGGTCCCGCCAAGACCCCGTGCGGAATGGCTTGCGGTTCAATGGGTCCCACAACAGCCGGACGTATGGATCCCTATGTTGACGAGTTCCAGGATCACGGAGGCTCCATGATCATGCTGGCCAAGGGTAACCGCTCACAGGCCGTTACCGATGCCTGCAAGAAACACGGTGGTTTCTATCTGGGTTCTATCGGCGGCCCCGCTGCCATCCTGGCCCAGAACAACATCAAGTCAATCGAGTGCGTCGAGTATCCCGAGCTTGGAATGGAGGCCATCTGGAAAATTGAGGTTGAGGACTTCCCCGCCTTCATCCTGGTAGACGATAAGGGCAACGACTTCTTCAAGCAGCTCAAACCCTGCACAGGTTGCAATATACTTTAATTGAGAATTGAGAATTGAGAATTGACCATCCGGTGCGTGACACGCAGGTTCTGCGTATTAATTCTCAATTCTCAACTCTAAATTCTCAATTCAATTAGAAACCAAGTTTATGTATTTTCGGGACATAATAGGACAGACGGAGGTGATTGAGCGGCTGGTTAAGGACGCTCAGGCCGGCACTGTGCCACACGCTCTGCTGTTCTGTGGTCCTGAGGGTACGGGAAAGCTGCAGACCGCCATAGCATTCAGCCGCTATCTGCTCTGCCGCGACAAAGGCACGGCATCGGACTCATGCGGTCAGTGCCCATCATGCGTCAAGATGGATAAGCTCACCCATCCCGACCTGCACTTTGTCTATCCCGTCATAAACAAAAGCAAGAACCCGAGCCGCTCCACCGTATCGGACGAGGAGATTACCGCATGGCGCCAGACGGTGCTTGACAGGCAGTACTTCAGTTTTGAGGAGTGGCTCAGTGCCATAGACGCTGAGAACAAGCAGGCCAGCATATTCGTGACGGAGAGCGAGTCTATACTCTCCAAGCTCTCGCTCAAGTCAGTCGAGGGCGGTTACAAGATCATGATCATATGGCATGCCGAGAAGATGAACCAGCAGTGCGCCAACTCCCTGCTCAAACTGCTTGAGGAGCCGCCTGCCGGAACCATATTCATACTTACCACCGATACTCCCGAGCTCATGCTGGAGACCATACTGAGCCGTACCCAGCGCATAGATTTCCGCCGTATCCCGGAGAAGGATATAGCAGAGAGGCTTCAGGGACCCGGTTACTCCCTTGATCCCCAGACAGCCGCCCGTATAGCCCATCTGAGCGGAGGCAGCTGGCTCAAGGCCATGAGTACCCTGAGAATCAACTCGGAGAGTGAGGAGTTCATGGAGTATTTCATGCAACTCATGCGACTGGCCTACGCCCGCAAGCTCAAAGACCTCAAGATCTGGTCAGACAGGATTGCAGGCGGCGGACGCGAATGGCAGAAACGTTTCCTGGCCTACTGCCAGCGGATGATTCGCGAGAACTTCATAAACAACTTCCATATCCCGGAACTCAACTACATGACCGAGAAGGAGGCGCAGTTCTCCCAGAAATTCTCTCCGTTCGTTAACGAGAACAACATCATAGGGCTTATGGAGACCCTCTCCGAGGCCCAGCGCGATATAGAACAGAATGTCAATTCCAAGATGGTCTTCTTTGATCTCTCAATGAAGGTCATCATGCTTATAAAACAGTCATAATGGAACAGGATTTCATACTGAACAACGGCAGCGGAGGTATATGCTGTAAAGGCTGCGGCCGTAGCATGGGTCAGCTCCACTCATTCGACTACCTGGCAGGTGTGCCGGGTGCCGATGAAGGCGACTACGTAGAGGTGCAGTTCAAGAACACCCGCAAGGGATTCTTTATAAATTCCAATAAACTGCCGCTTGAGAAAGGCGATATCGTTGCCGTGGAGTCCAATCCCGGTCACGACATAGGCACAGTAACCATGACCGGACGTCTGGTACAGCTCCAGATGAAAAAGGCCAACCTGCGCCCCGACATTGAGATAAAGCGTGTGTACCGTAAGGCCCGTGAGGTCGATATGGAGAAATACGCCGAGGCCAAGGCACGCGAGCACGACACAATGATCCGTTCCCGCCAGATAGCCAAGGACCTTGGCCTTGAGATGAAGATAGGTGACGTAGAGTACCAGGGTGACGGACTCAAAGCCATATTCTACTATATTGCCGACGGCCGTGTGGATTTCCGCCAGCTCATCAAGGTCCTGGCAGAGGCATTCCATGTTCGCATAGAGATGAAACAGATCGGTGCCCGTCAGGAGGCAGGCCGCATAGGTGGCATCGGCCCCTGCGGTCGTGAGCTCTGCTGCACCACCTGGATGACCAGCTTTGTATCGGTATCGACAGGTGCCGCACGTTTCCAGGACCTCTCCATGAACCCGCAGAAACTGGCCGGCCAGTGCGCCAAGCTCAAGTGCTGCCTGAACTATGAGGTCGATGCATACGTAGAGGCACAGAAGGGATTCCCGTCACGCGACATAGCTCTGGAGACTCTGGACAGCACCTACTATTTCTTCAAGGCCGATATACTGAACGGACAGATATCCTACTCCACCGATAAGGTGTTCGCCGCCAACGTGGAGACAATCACACCCGCCCGCGCCCTCGAGATCATAGCCATGAACCGCAAGGGACAGAAGCCCGTGAGCCTGGACGAGAACGGAGTACGTACCGATGCCCGCATAGAGAACGATATCCTGACCGACGGTGACCTGTCACGTTTTGACAAGAAGAAAAAGAAGAAAAAGAACCGTAACCGTCAGGGTGGCGGCGAAGCCTCAGCTCAGCAGCAACAGCAGCCCCAGCAACAGGCACAGCAGCAAGGCGGCGAGAACCGTCAGCAGCAGGCCAACGGAGGCGGTAACCGCAACAACCACCACCGTCATCACGGTCACAGACCTGACGGTCAGAACAAGCCAAAGGAGAACTGATAATCCTTAGTAGCTGGCGGTACGTTCCGCGTCAATACGCAGGAACACTGCCAGCAGTATGGTGAATCCCCAGAGTGACGATCCTCCATAGCTGAAGAACGGCAGAGGTATGCCGATTACAGGCGTTATGCCCAAAACCATACCTATATTAATGAAAAGGTGGAAGAACAGTATGCACACCACCGAATAGCCGTATACACGCCCGAACACTGACGACTGCCTCTCCGAGAGATAAAGCAGACGCATAAGCAGACCCAGATAAAGAAGCAGAACAAAAGCCGAGCCTTTGAATCCCTGCTCCTCGCCCACCGTGCAGAATATGAAGTCGGTGTCCTGCTCGGGCACATACTTGAGCTTGGTCTGCGTACCCTTCATGAATCCCTTACCCCAAAGTCCGCCTGAGCCGATGGCAATCAGCGACTGGTTCACGTTATATCCGGCACCCTGAAGGTCCTCCTCCAGACCCAGAATAACATTGATACGGGTGCGCTGGTGAGGTTTGAGAATCTCATTGAAGGCATAATCCACCGAGAAGAGATAACCCACAGCCAGCACGCCGAATGCGGCAGCCAGCATATAATGACGGGCTATATCCTTGAAAGCGCGGAATATGATGTAGATACTTGTAATCAGAATTAGCACAGCCTGCAGCAGGGTCACCTTGAAAGGTATTATGGCCGATGAAATACCAAGTCCCAGAAGCATTCCGCCAATACCAATTCCAAGTACAGTGAAGGTGAGCCTACGGTCTTTTGACATGTACCATATGATAAGGGATTCCAGCAGCTGTATGATGGTAAGCACCAGCCATGTTCCCATCTTGAACGGCTGACCGGCCAACTCCACTCCTCCGAACTTTATCTCCAGTATAAAGAATACCACCGCACATAACCCCAGGAACAGCACGCTGCCCGTCATTCCCTCACGGTAGAGCACTAGCAGGAATGCCACATATACCAAAGCTGAACCGGTCTCGTTCTGCAGTACGATAAGCAGCATGGGAGCCGCAAATATGGCACACGCCTTAAGAAGGTCAGCCATATCATGAGGGTTAAAGTCATAACGGTCCACATATCGGGCCAGAGCCAGGGCCGTAGCGAACTTGGCGAACTCAGCCGGTTGAAGGCTTATCGGGCCCAGATGGAGCCATGAACGGGAGCCCTTGGTATCGGACGCCACGAATATGGTCACCAAAAGCAGCACCAGGAAAGCCACATATATTAAATAGGAGTATGAGTTGAAGAAGTTCTGCGTAATGAACAGCACCACGGCGCACAGAGCCATAGAGCAGAGGATCCATACCATCTGCTTACCGGGACGTGTGGCGAACGAGAAAAGCTGCGGGTTCTCCAGGTCGGCGCTGGCTCCGCATATACTGAACCATCCGCATATCATGATGACCAGCACAATCAGCAGAGTGAGCCAGTCAAGTTTTCCCAATATGTCAACGTTCCTCCTCTCCATAGTCTATTACCCTGTTGGAATAATCCTCAACCTTCCTGAGGCTTGCCTCCGAAAGGTGTCCGTTAATATACTGCTCCATCATAAGCGCACCTATAGGCACGCCGTATACAGCACCGAATCCTCCGTTCTCCACATAGACTGCAATGGCAATCTTAGGATCTTCCATAGGAGCGAATCCCATGAACACCGAGTGGTCAATTCCGCGGTTCTGGGCCGTTCCTGTCTTACCGCATACCAGATAGTCGCGGCTGGCAGCCGAGCGGCAGGTACCCTCAATGACTGACTGACGCATGCCGTGAACCACGATCTCGTAGTTCTGCCTGCTCACGTTGACGTAATGTGGAGTGACATAAGCGGAATCCAGTTCCTGTCCGTCAATCTGCCTTACTACATGAGGAGTTATATAGTATCCGCGGTTGGCTATCGTGGCACCCAGGTTGGCTATCTGAAGCGGAGTGAGTGTGACCTCACCCTGACCTATCGAGTTACTGATGGTGGTAAGGCCGTTCCACGAACGGTTGTAGTGACGGTCATAGTAATCCGCGTTGGGAATCATACCACGTGCCTCACCCGGCAGGTCCACGCCAAGGGTATATCCGAATCCCATATCGACCATATAGTCCTTCCACACGGTGAGTGCCTTTTGCGGAGAGCCGTACTTATCGGCACCTATCATACGGTAGTAACCCCAACAGAAATAACTGTTGCACGATGTGGCAATGGCAAAGTCCAGGTCCAGGGGAGACTTATGAGAGTGACAGCCCACCCTCAGTCCGCGTGTCACGAAACCGTTATTGCACGGGAACAGCGTCTGTGTTGTAATGATACCCTCCTCAAGATATGTAAGGGCCTGTGAGGTCTTGAACGTAGAACCGGGAGGATAGGTTCCCTGTATGGTACGGTTGAGCAGAGGCTTGTCCGGGCGGGCGGCCAGGTCCTGGAAATGCTCACCGCGGTGACGGCCCGAGAGCTCGGAGGGGTTGAACGAGGGAGCCGATACCATGCAGAGTATCTCGCCGGTCTTGGGCTCAATGGCCACTATGCTGCCTATCTTGTTCTGCATGAGTTTCTCACCCAGCATCTGCAGTTCTATGTCTATACCGAGCGTCAGGTTACGACCCGGCACCGCGGCCTTATCGAACTCACCTTCATAGTAACTGCCCTGTATACGTCCGTAGGCATCCTTGAGCAGCACCTCAGTACCTTTCTCTCCGCGAAGTGTGGATTCGTAGAACTTCTCCACGCCCTGCTTGCCTATCACGTCACCCTGGGTATACCATTCATCGTCCTCAATCTCGCTCTTGGAGACCTCACCCAAATCACCGAGCAGATGGGCTGCTGCCTCATAGCTGTACTTGCGCTGCTGACGCTGGTTGATGGAGAAACCGCGGAAACGGTATAAGTTCTCCCTCAGGTCCGATACCTCACTGACCGAAAGCTGCGCCAGGAACACCTGTTCGGTGTAAGGAGAATAACCTGGGTTCTTGCGGCGGTTACGGATATCTGCCATGCGGCTGTCAAAATACTCCTGTGTGATATTGAGCGAACGGCAGAAAGCAAGCGTATCGAGATTACGTATGTTACGCATGACCACCATCACATCAAATGAGGGCTGGTTGCTCACTATCATGCGCCCCTGACGGTCGTATATGACGCCGCGGGTGGGATATATGGTACGGTAGTAGAGGGCGTTGTTATCGGCCGAGTTACGGTAACGGGTGTCGATTATCTGAATCTGGAACAGGCGTATCAGGTATATCAGCACTACTGACAGAATCATTATGCCGATAATATATCTCCTGTTGTCAAACCTGTGACTCTTCACCTGCCATTAACGTTTACGCGGGATATTCGTAGTGTATGAATCCGCTATGAGCATCAGAATGAAAGTGAATACAGAACTCAGCAGTATCTTAAAGAAAACCACAGTCCAGTCACCCAGCGGAATGCTTCGGAGTATGTAATATGCGCTATGATGAATGAATGTCACCAACAGCACATAACCGGCGAACTGACTGCCGCCCATGGTAGCTATGCTGGGAACCACAACATCATGACGGTCAATCGTCATGAAAAGCTTGACCAGTGAAGGTTGTATCATAGCAAGCAGGGTTGCCGTTGCGGCATTGAGTCCCGGAGTGCCGCCGAACGTATCGATCAGAAGACCAAGGAAAAAGGCCCACAAGAGCTGACCTGTCCTTGACATGGAGTTGTCAAAACGGGCTATCATCCATATGTAGAACAACGGAGTCACATACCCGAACAACTCAATCCTGTTCAGGAACAGCACCTGTATCGCTGCCAGTGCCAGGAAAGAACCAAGTCTGCGGACGAATGATACTGTCTCCATCTCTTACATATCAGTCTGTTTATACAAGCCGTCAATCTCCTTATCTCTTGTGAGAGTATTGACGTAAACCCAACCCAGGTCAGACATATCGACTGCCAGGTCAACCTCTACGCGGAGAGTGTAGCCGTTTTTCATACGCTCCACTTCCGATACAGTACCAACGGGAATATTCTCGGGGAACACCGATGAGAAACCGGTAGTCACGATGGTATCGCCCACCGCAATTGCCGAATGATAAGGCATATCCTTGACCTGTGCCTTGTAGGGATCTCCACCTCCCCACTCCAGGAATCCGAAATTGTCCGAACCGAGTTTCTTGCAGCTTATACTGGTACTACCGTTAAGAACGGGCATCACCACGGAGTAGCGGCTGCCGGTTACCATGACCACACCTATCACACCGTCGGAGTTGAACACGCCCATACCCTGGGCGATCCCGTCACGACGTCCCTTATCGATAGTCATGTAGTTATCATCCTTACGGACGGAGTTGTCTATGACACGGGCTGCTACCACACCACTCGCCGACATAGCTCTCTCTGTCTCCAGATACATGCTATCGGTGAGTTCGTGGAGCATGGAACGCAGGCTTGCGTTCTCTTGTGCCAGACGTTCGTTCTCCCCTCGAAGTCCGAAATATTGACCAACTCCGGAACGCCATTTGAATACCGTTCCGGAGATGTTGTTTGCAGACGTCAGGAACGCCTCATTCTGTCGGTCATTGAAACCGAACAGAAGGAGTAGCGACAGCGTCTCCAATACGATGAACAGGAAAACATAGCTGTGCCTGATTATAAAATCAAGAAGAGATCGCACGGCTGTCCTGCTGTTATTATCTCATCAGGAATGAGAATCTGTCAACGTTCTTGAGTGCTACGCCGGTACCCTTGGCTACGCTGAGCAAGGGCTCGCTGGCCACATGGAACTCAATACCGATCTTATCGGCCAGACGCTTGCTGATACCGCGGAGCATGGAACCGCCACCTGACAGATATATACCGTTCTTGAGGATATCGGCATAGAGTTCAGGAGGAGTATTCTCCAGTGCGTTCAGCACGGCTGACTCGATCTTGGCAATAGAGCGGTCAAGACAGTGGGCTATCTCCTGATAACATACAGGAATTGACATGGGCAGAGCGGTGATCTTGTTGGGACCGTTCACGATATAGTCCTCGGGGGCCTCGTCACCGAGTTCGGTAAGGGCGGCACCCACGCTAATCTTGATACGCTCAGCCATACGCTCCGATACCTTGACATTATGCTGACGGCCCATATACTCCTGGATATCGGCGGTGAAATCATCACCGGCTACCTTCACGGAGTTGTTTGAAACCAGACCGCCAAGAGAGATAACGGCAATCTCAGTAGTACCGCCACCTATGTCGACAATCATGTTGCCCTCAGGTGCCAGTACATCAATACCGATACCTATTGCGGCAGCCATGGGCTCAAAGAGCATATATACTTCACGGCCTCCGGCATGCTCGGCAGAGTCACGGACGGCACGGAGCTCAACCTCCGTACTGCCCGAAGGAACGCCGATAACCATCTTCAGTGACGGTGAGAAGAGACGGCGACCGGTATCGACCATACCAATCAGTCCGCGCATCATCTGCTCGCAGGCATCGAAGTCTGCGATCACTCCGTTTCTCAGAGGACGAACCACGCGGATATCCTTATTGGTCTTCTCATACATCATCTTGGCCTGGTTTCCTACAGCCACCATCTTGTCGGTGCGGTTATCCAGAGCCACGATCGAAGGCTCGTTTACGACAATCTTGTCATTGTGCATTATGATGGTATTGGCAGTGCCAAGGTCCATCGATAATTCCTGTGTTAAAGAAAATAGTCCCACTATACTATGTGTTATGCGTTAAAAATCAATGTTTGAAATGACGGAAACCGGTGATGACCATGGTCATGTCGTTCTGCTCGCAGTAATCGACAGACTCCTGGTCGCGAACAGATCCACCCGGATGGATCACATTCTTAACACCAGCCTTATCAGCCAACTCAACGCAATCGGGGAACGGGAAGAAGGCATCGCTGGCCATGGCAGCACCCTCCAGGGTGAATCCGAATCCATGTGCCTTCTCAACGGCCTGCTTGAGAGCGTCAACGCGTGAGGTCTGACCTACACCGCTTGCCAGAAGCTGCTTGCCGCGTGCGAATACTATTGAGTTGCTCTTGCTGTTCTTTACAATCTTGTTGGCGAACAGCATATCCTCCACTTCTGCATCGGAGGGTTTGCGTGAAGTAACCAGCTTGAGATCCTGGGGAGTCTCAATCTTGGTATCCTTGTCCTGAACCAGAACGCCGTTAAGAGCTGAGCGAACCAGCTTGACGGGCAGCTTCTGCTCCTTGCGGACCAGGATGATACGGTTCTTCTTCTGACCAAGGATCTCGAGAGCATCGAAATCATAGTCAGGAGCTATGATTACTTCAAAGAATATCTTGTTAATCTCCTCAGCGGTAGCCTTGTCAATGGGAGCATTGGCAACCAGCACACCTCCGAATGCCGATACAGGGTCACCGGCCAGAGCATCCTTCCATGCCTGGAGCAGTGTAGGACGTGAAGCTACGCCGCATGCGTTGTTGTGCTTGAGGATTGCGAATGTGGTCTCGTTAAACTCATCGATGAGGTCGATGGCTGCGTTGATGTCAAGCAGGTTGTTGTATGATATCTCCTTGCCGTGAACCTGATCGAACATGGCGTCAAGATCTCCGTGGAAAACACCCTTCTGGTGAGGATTCTCACCGTAACGCATTGCCTTGTGGCCGTCCAGAGCCAGACGGAAATGATCCTCGTCCTCATCGGCTGCGAACCAGTTGTATATGCAGCTGTCATAATATGAAGATACGGCGAATGCCTCCTTGGCAAACCAGCGGCGCTCCTCAAGAGTGGTCTCTGCACCAC
Source organism: Bacteroidaceae bacterium (assembly GCA_045131955.1). Taxonomy (GTDB): domain Bacteria; phylum Bacteroidota; class Bacteroidia; order Bacteroidales; family Bacteroidaceae; genus Colenecus. The sequence goes on along the minus strand of JBGURN010000235.1, from coordinate 29,220 downwards.
GCTCGTTGAGGATATCAAGCAGGGGCTTGTACTGGTCCTTGCTGGCAACTATCACTGAGTCCTTGAAGTTCTTGGCACCGGCACGGATAAGTGAGATACCGCCTATATCGATCTTCTCAATGATGTCAGCATCCTCAGCACCTGACTTGACAGTGTCCTCAAAGGGATAGAGGTCTACGATTACAAGGTCTATCTCAGGTATCTCGTAGCTCTTCATCTGAGCCATGTCGTTCTCTTCCTCACGACGACCCAGAATGCCGCCGAATATCTTAGGATGAAGGGTCTTGACGCGACCTCCCAGGATTGACGGATAACCGGTCAGTTCCTCTACAGCCTGGCAAGGTACACCGAGCGACTCGATAAAGCGCTGTGTTCCGCCGGTAGAAATAAGTTTTACACCCTCCTCGTGGAGCTTGTTAATGATCTCGTCCAGGCCATCCTTATGGAAGACCGAAATCAGAGCTGATGAAATTCTCTTAGTCTCGGACATTGTTTTCAGGTTATTATGTACAAATATGTGGATTCTTAATTTTCCGCGAATTTAGCCAAATTAATGCAGAAGGCCAATATATTATATAAAAAAAAACGGCACCAATGGCACCGTCACTTATCGTTGTAGAACAGGAGGATAGGATTGGAATCTTCCTTTATGGTGGGGAATTCTTTCTGATAGCGCTCCTGACTGAGTATCGTACCCGCATCAAAGAATCCCACAAAAGTGCCGTTATAGCAACTTACAAGATACGGGAACTGCTCCACCTCCGCCGCATTCCGGTTGAATTCCTCTGTATAAACATACATTCGGTAGGTTTTCCACTCCTTCTTGTCAACCAGCGCCATAACCAGGTTGGCGCCATAGTTGGTAGCCACGAAATAGAGGAAACGGTCCGTCTCCAGATAGCCGCATTTGGTGTATTCCTTCTTGGGGTTGGTAAACACCTTGTCGCTCCTTTTGGTTTCATCGGGCATGATGATATCGGTAGTCATCCTGCATGTCACCTTCATAGTGTCGCCGCTGTAGCTGTAGAAGTAATCCTTATCCTCTATACCCATGTAACCGACCACATCGGGATTGATATGGTTAAGATAGGGGTTGTTTATGCTTACATGCAGGAACTCCTCGTCACATGAAACGAGCTGACGCTTGAACTGGCCCAGGGAATCCACCTGCCATAGGCCGCGGCGGTATTCGCGCTGAGAGTACCTGATAGGATTGGTAAGCAGGAAATCACCGTCCTCGAGGGCCACGAAGTCAGTCACGAAATCCTCAAGTATCACGGCACGCTTGAACCGTCCGTCCAGATCATAGATAAACAGAGCGTCATTCTGGTTATCCAGGATAATCATCTCGTGGGCCGATGGGCGGATATCAAAGCGATGGATGGTGCGGTAGTTGCCATATCCGTTTCCGCGTTTGCTGAACCGGCTAAGGAACTTACCCTGTCTGTTAAAGAAAAACAACGTTGCGTCTGAACGGACGATAATGGTGTCACCCAGTATCTTGACCTCGTCGACCGATGGCACATAACTCTCGGCACCCGCATTCTCAAGATAGATGGTGTCAATTGAGGAGAAGAGTTTTGATACTAAGGGATATTCAGTAGGAGCATCCTCAAGGAGGGGGACATTGATGTCATGAAGACAGGTAAGACAAGGAGGTTCCGGCTCACTTTTGCATGATTGCAAAAGCAGGATTAAAAGCACTGCCAAGGGTAAAAGTGCTTTTCTTGAGGCTGAAACTATCCTTTCTCTTTCCATTTCAGAGTGCAAAGTTAAACAACTCAAAGTAAATATTAACACTATTTTTATAAAAAAAGAGCCGGCTCTGCACAGAACCGGCTCTAGAGTGTAAATTGTATATTTATTACTTCTTATGCTTAGCCTCTATAGCCTTATTCATCTCGTCAAGCTTCTCATCGGTAAGAGGATACTTGTAAATCAGGTAAGCCACGATGACAAGAAGGATGGCGGGAATTATAGTAGTGAACCAGAGGATCGCATTCTGTACGGTTGCGTTATAATCACTCAAGTGAGTATAATAAGCATTTACCGGAGCGCTGATGAATGATGCCAGGAACACTACGATAAATACGCTCAGTACCAGCTGCAGGCACTTGTTGGCCTTGAACTCCTGCCACATCTCACCGAATGAAACCGGCTTCTCAGGTGTGGTGGTGATGTTCTCCTTGCTGCCCATGAAGCAGAGTGTGAGCAGGACGAATCCTACTACGGCAAAGATGCATGTTACAGTGAACCATGCCTTGGGATCGGTAGGCAGAGATGACTCCTCGCTTGCCAGGTTAAAGCCGATCAGATTCATAACCCAGGGAGTAATGAAACCTGCAAGTGAGAAACCGGCCTTGAAGGCAACACCGGCAAGAGCATTGACGGTAGCTGCAGGACGGTTTCCGGTGCGGTACTCGGCATCGGTGATTACCTCAGGAACCAGAGCCCACATGAGTGAACCAACCAGCAGGCCTACACCTGTCAGGACCTTTGCGCCCTGTACGATTACATTGCAATTCTGAACATCAAAGAACTTACCGATGATGAACAGTGTGATAAAGCCTACAAGACCTATTGAAAGAAGCAGATAATAAAGTCCCTTCTTTCCGAACAGTTTCTTTAAGACGGGAAGTAAAGGCAGGATTATGAATGCAGGAATGGTACCGATAGCCATGAATACAGCCTGGTTCCAGTCAACAGCAATACCTACGCTGATAGCCAGTCCGATAGGGAAGCCGGCCTGTACTATGATCTGACCGATGTTGGCGCATACCATTCGTGTTGAGGTAAGAATAAGAACCTCGTCGTTATCACGGGTCATTGAGGCCATGATAGAGCCGTAAGGTATATTCACTACCGAGTAGATCATGCTGAGCAGAGTGTAGCTGACGGTTGCATAGACAATTTTCCATGTCATACCCCATGAAGCTACTGCAGGAAGCATCAGGAAGCAAGCGGCAACTGTAAGAGGTATACCACCGTAAAGAAGGTATGTACGATACTTACCGAGCTTGGGATTGTGGTTATCGATGTATTTTCCTACTACAGGGCTCCAGAAACAGTCAAGGAGTCTTACTCCGAGGATCAGTCCGCTTACAAATCCGGGATTGATTTTGAGTACTGTACACAGGTACAGCATCAGGAAACATGCAACTGTCTGGAAAATTAGATTCTGGGCAAGGTCACCGGAACCGAAACCGATTCTCTGGCCCCAACTCAGTTTGTAATAACCGTTGTTTACTTCGTTTGCCATAAAAAAGATTCTTTCTATTGATTAATAATTATTGGTTAATGCGATTTTCAGCCCACAAACTTACAAAAAAAACAATTGTAAGAACAAACAGCCAGTTATAATAAGTCTTACTGGCCCGTCTCCATGAACTCGACCGCCCTGACCACTATCTCATCGAGTGACTGCACGACCTGATAATAGGCGTTCATGCCCCAGATCGTACGCGCGATCATAGCTTTCAGTTGGGTCTTGTAGATAGTCTCGCAGTGTCTGTACTGCTCCTCGTTGTACTCCACGCCTGCGTCCTTGGCCTTGTCAAGCATCATCCTGACCACATCGGGACCGACCTCGAATCCGGCGTTATAGGCCTCGAATGTCCTGTAACGGCGCAAGATCGAGCGGCGGTTGCGCTCGGCGTACTGCATGGCGGTATTCAGTACCACATTCTTGGCTGTCAGGTCACGATAGTACTGATTGGTACGGGTGGTATCGAGCGGAACGAATATATCGGGCATGATTCCACCGCCGCCATAGACGGTACGATGCTTTACGATGGTACTGTATTTGAGTGAATCGGGGAAATGGATGCTGTCCCTGTTGGTCAGCTCACCGTGGTTGAGACGCTCCAGTATGTCATCGCCGTAATCCACATCCTTTCCGTAAGGTTTCTGGATGCATCGGCCCACAGGGGTATAGTACTTGGCTATGGTAAGACGTATGAGCGAGCCGTCATGGAATTCTATGGGGCGCTGTACCAGTCCCTTGCCGTATGAACGACGGCCCACGATCGTGGCACGGTCCCAATCCTGTACCGCTCCCGATACAATCTCGCTGGCCGATGCCGAATACTCGTCAATGAGCACTACCAGTTTACCCTCGCGGAAACGTCCGTGACCGTCGGCCATATATCCGCTCTTGGGAGAGCGCTTGCCCTCGGTATAGACAACCATCTGGTCACGGTTAAGGAACTCGTTGGCCAGTCCTACGGCAGCCATAAGCAAGCCGCCTCCATTGCCCTGCAGGTCAAGTATGAGTGACTTTGCACCCTTGGCCCTGAGCTCACCCAGTTTCTCCTCGAACTCCTGCACCGTGGTCATACCGAAACTCGATATCTTGATATAACCCACTCCCGGACGTATCTTGTATCCGGCATCGACGGTGTTCACGGGAATCTTGTCACGTACTACCTTGAAATGGATGAGATCCTTCACGCCACGACGCTCCACGCCCAGGTCCACCTTGGTTCCCTTGGGTCCGCGCAGACGTTTCATGATGGCCTCCTGTGACATCTTGACTCCGGCTATGGCGGTGTCATTGACAGTGACGATACGGTCACCGGCCATGATACCCACCTTCTCCGAGGGGCCGTCAGGTATGGGCTGTACTATGAACAGGGTGTCATCAATCATGTTGAACTGAACTCCGATTCCCTCAAACGAACCCATAAGGGTCTCGTTGGATTTGTCGTTCTCCTCGGCAGTGAGGTAGGTAGAGTGAGGATCCAGCTCCTCAAGCATACCCTTGATGGCCTGCTCAACTATCTTTTTCTCATCGACATCCTCAACGTAAAGATTGGAGATGGCGCTCTCGGCCACCAGCAGTTTCTGCAGCTCGGCATCAATAGCCGTAGCCTGGGGCTGACGCTGCATCATTCCCGCACCGGGAACTGCACGTCCGGGCTGTGCCAGGACTGCCAAAGGCAGCAGAAGTGCCCCTATAATAAGTTTCAGGCTTTTCATAACTGGTCAGATTAACTTCTTGAACGGTTCTATCATCAGGTCTCCGGCATCACGGCCAAAAGACATAAGCTCACGTACCAGGCTGCTGCTCACATGCTGGACCGACGGTCCGGCCACCAGCAGTACGGTCTCCACGCCCTCTATGGTGCGGTTCACATCGGCCATATTACGTTCCTGGTCATAGTCAGTCACTGAACGGATACCGCGCAGTATGGCGTCACAGCCGTTTTCACGCACTGCATCGACAGTAAGTCCCCTGTAGCTGACCACACTCACACGGGTGTTACCCGAATAGTATTGCCTGATCGCCTCAAGGCGCTGCTCAAGACTGAACAGAGGTTTTTTCTGTTCATTTATGCCGATGGCAATCACTACGTCGCATCCCATGCGGAGCGCGCGCTCCACAAGGTCGGCATGACCTATCGTGAATGGATCAAACGATCCGGGGAACAGCAGTTTCATAACGTTCTTAGGTTTTTAAAATTTCTCACCTTCGTCCTCATCGACAATATCCTCCTCGACCACAAGGTTGTCAATGATAAAGTTCTGACGCTCCATGGTGTTCTTGCCCATATAGAATGAGAGCAGGTCATCAACGGCATCGGTTTTCTGCAGGGTCACCAGTTCCAGACGCATGTCAGGGCCGATAAAGTTCTTGAACTCGTCGGGCGATATCTCACCGAGTCCTTTGAATCGGGTGATCTCAGGATTGGGAGAGAGTTTCTCGATGGCCTGGCGACGTTCCTCCTCGGTGTAGCAGTATATGGTCTCGAACTCACCCTTCTCGGTCACCACTCCGTCCACATGGCCGGCAGGACCTTTTTTCTTCTTGCGCTTGTTACGTACACGGAACAGCGGGGTCTGGAGAATATATACATGTCCCTTCCTTATCAGCTCAGGGAAGAACTGCAGGAAGAATGTTATCATAAGAAGACGTATGTGCATACCGTCCACATCGGCATCGGTAGCCACAATGATCTTGTTGTAACGCAGGTCATCCAGTCCGTCCTCTATATTGAGGGCAGCCTGAAGCAGGTTGAACTCCTCATTCTCATATACCACCTTCTTGGTCAGGCCGTAACTGTTCAGAGGCTTACCGCGCAGGCTGAACACAGCCTGGGTGTTCACATCACGGCTCTTGGTGATGGAGCCGCTCGCAGAGTCACCCTCGGTTATGAATATGCAGCTCTCCTCCTGACGGTCACCACGTGTATCGTTGAGGTGAATACGGCAGTCGGCCAGCTTGCGGTTATGCAGGTTGGCTTTCTTGGCGCGCTCGCGTGCCTGCTTGGTTATGCCGGCAATCTCCTTGCGTTCCTTCTCGGACTCCAGTATCTTCTTGAGTATGACATCGGCTATCTCGGGCTCCTTGTGCAGCAGGTCATCGACCTCCTTCTTGATGAAATCACCCACGAACTTGTTGAGTGAGAGTCCGCCGTTAGGGCTCATGGTGGTGGAGCCCAGCTTGATCTTGGTCTGGCTCTCGAACACCGGTTCCTCCACGTTGACGGCTATGGCTGCCACCAGTCCGTTACGAACGTCACCGGACTCAAAGTTCTTGCCGTAGAACTCCTTGATGGTTCGGGCTATATGCTCCTTGAAGGCACTCTGGTGTGTACCGCCCTGTGACGTATACTGACCGTTCACGAATGAGTAATACTCCTCACCGTACTGGTTGGTATGTGTAAACGCTATCTCAATATCCGGGCCCTGAAGATGGATTATGGGATAGAGGCTCTGGGCGCTCATGCGTTCGCCGAGCAGGTCCTCCAGACCGTTACGTGACAGGAACCTCTGGCCGTTGTATATGATGGTCAGTCCCGTGTTCAGGTAGGAGTAGTTGCGGAGCATTGTCTCAATGATGGCGGGACGGAACTGATAGCCTGTAAAGAGCTGTCCGTCGGGCTCGAATATGACGCTTGTTCCGTGCTCTTCGGCACTGGGCAGAGTGACATCGGACTTGAGTTTGCCGCGCTCGAACTTAAGGGTGCGGACCTGACCGTCACGCCAGCTGCTCACCTCAAAGTGAAGGCTCAGCGCATTGACAGCCTTAAGACCCACACCGTTCAGGCCCACGCTCTTCTTGAACGCCTTGCTGTCGAACTTACCGCCGGTATTCAGGATGCTTACGGCCTCAAGCAGCTTACCCTGGGGGATACCGCGACCGTAGTCACGGACAGCAACCTTACCGGTATCGGTCAGGTCAATCTCAACGCGCTTGCCGGTATTCATGCGGAACTCATCCACACTGTTGTCTATGATCTCCTTGAGCAGCACATAGATTCCGTCATCGGCCGATGAGCCGTCACCCAGCTTACCGATATACATACCGGGACGGGTACGGATGTGCTCCATATCGTCCATGTGGCGGATGTTATCCTCATTGTACTGCACCTGTGGCGCTGCGGGGTCAAATAATTCCTCTGTCTCTGCCATATATCTATATTATACTGTTTTCACTCCATAATTAAATCCCGGGACTCAGATTGACTTGCAGAACACCGCCCTATGGCGTACTATCCTGACATCCTTAAAGTACTCCCACTGGGACTGTACCTTGATATTGGTCTCAAGTTCCGGGTTAGTCTCCCCTATCGTAAGGCCGGCTCCGATTGCGGCTTCAGTAAGCCGGGCGAACGGTATTGCGCTCACGCCCCTGTTCTGATATTCAGGTTTTACAGCGACAAAGAGCATCTCAAGGGTATCGGGGTGCTTCCACTTAAGAGCCTTGATTATATGCCACCATCCGAACGGGAAGAGGCGGCCTTTTGCCTTCTGCAATGCCTTGGCTATCGAGAACATGGAGAGGCATCCCGCAACCATCTCATCATTCTTGTCAAGCACGAAAACAGCCAGCCGCTTGTCAAGCAGGGGTACGTAACGGCGGGCAAAATCCTCGATCTGCCTGTCGGAGAAAGCTGAATAGCCGTAAAGGGGAGCGAATGACTCGTTGACGAGATGGAACAACTTCCTGGCGTATATCCTGGCCTCGGTATTCTTGCTGTGTTCAAACTTGGCCACATGCAGGTTGTATCGGTCAAGAACTATCTGTGAGAGACGGTTCATTTTCTCGGGCGCACCCTGGTAGGGAACCTGACGCTCCGCCCACTTGGCCGATGGCTCGAATCCCAGCTTGGCCATATGCTCCGGGTAGTAGGGATAGTTGTAGATGGTGGCCATGGTACCTATCAAGTCGAAACCGTCGGTGAGCATGCCCTCCGGATCAAAGTCCGTGAAGCCGAACGGACCCTCTATACGGTCCATCCCGCGTTCCTTGCCCCATGAAGCCACCGCGTCAAGCAGAGCCTTGGAGACCTCTATGTCATCAATGAAATCTATCCAGCCGAAACGTACCGTCTTTACGTTCCACACCTCATTGGCCTTTGTGTTGATTATGGCAGCCACGCGACCTACCACCTTCCCCTCTCTGAGAGCGATGAAAGGCTGTGCCTCACAGAACACGAAAGCTGCGTTGCGTGAGGGTCTGAAAGTGTTGATGGTATCCCTTATCAGATCGGGAACGGCATAAGGGTGGTTCTTATAGAGCTGCACGTTGAACCGCGCGAACCTGCGGAGTTGACGTGCCGTTCTGACTGGTATGACGGTTATATCCTGAGCTGACATTGTCTTCCTTAAGATTTCAATTCAGCGAAGATACAAATTTAACCGCAGTACTCCCAATTAGCCAATGCGTTTTTTAAGCACGTATCATAAAATGTCCGAAACTGACAGGTCAAGGTTAAACGGACTGTGGCAGACTGTTCCGGAGAGCCTTGGAGTTTTGCCGCTCACGCTGTCCTTAAGCAGTTTTTCCAGATTATCGGGCAGAGGATATACCAGCTCGACATCGGTCTTTACAAAGTCTCCCTGCCGGCTGAAATCCTTGTCAAGGGGTTTATCGGACCTGAGCAATCCCAGTTTAGTGCCGTCATTCAGCGTAAACGCCATGTCACTTCCTATGGAAGCCGGGTAATCATGAGCCGCATTGATATTCAGAGTAAGGAACACCCTCATCTCTGTAGGTGCTATCTCTATATGCTCTACTTTGCCTGTACTCTCAAAAAAGGTTCCCTCCAGGTCCATGAGAGTCTCACCCTTTACATTCACTATCCTGGTGTCCTTGAGAACATCCTTGTCAATCGAGGTCCTCACCCCTCTTGAGATATAGGATGTGGTATTGTACTTTTTGGAGACACTGACCACGTCCAGACTCGTTACATCCAACGGAACAGGCTCGAATACCATTGAAGTATAAATCTCTCCGGCTTCCGGGCTCCAGAAATAAGAGCCGTTGGCATAACCGTACTCGTCATGGTACTCGTAATCCCCAAAGTCCTGAAGTCCATTGTTGGATACCATACGGTATTCCTTTCCGTCGGCTATGACAGCAATGTAACCGTCTTCATCACTATTGGCCGTGATCCAGCTGTTACGACTCATCGGCACCCTTCTGACCAGGACAAGAGCATCTTCACAGAAATGAATCTTAAAGTACTCCCTGCCATGCTTGACTTCAGGGTTTATGAAAGTATAAACGGCTTTCTTTTCGTAATTGTCAATGTATTCCGCTTTCAGGCTCTTTTCAACCTCCATTACGGTCTTTCCTGCGAACTCCTTATCCAGGTCTCGTTTCACGGGCAGTACCGTTATCCTGTAATACCCCGTCTGCTTGTTGATCCTGCTCTGCTGCCCCTTATCTACGCTTATGGCCAGAAGAAGGCCTAAACGGGACTGTGTCTGTACTATCTCAGGTATACATATGGAGAATGTACGACCGCCCCTTTCATATACGGGTTTCATCATCTTAGAGGCATCGGACCAGGGCATGGTCTTACCGGGAAAGAATGCCAGATATTCTATATCAAGTATGCCCATCCATTTGGCAAGTTCATCGGCCGATCCCTTGACCAGAAGACCGTTGTAATCAAGTTCGTATCTACCGAACCTTCCGGTATATATGCGGCCATACCTGTATGTCGAATGGTCGGCCCGCCTAAAGTCTTCATCGGTCTTGACTACGATAGCATAGATTCCCGCATCATTCAGGCTCTCCACCAGAGGACGGACTATCTCCAGTCCCGTGTTGGTCATATCACCTTCAAGTTGTGAGAGCACAATGGTTATACGGTGGGTCTCACATCCCTTATAGTCAAGCAGATAATCGGTCACATAACCAATCTCCATTACGCTGTCCACCTGATCGGCCGTGACGACCTTGGCGTATCGTTCGTTCTGGATCCATATGCCGCTGTGTTCCCACGGCATGATGTTGAACTTACCCTGACCGTATCTCTTGTCATAAACCTCCATCGAGTCCTTAAGGAAATCCACGTTCCTTCCGTCTTTCCTTCCTCCCGCCGGTGACTTGTCATATACGGTTATAGCCAGCGACGATACGGTTACTAAGGCTACCACAGGGACAAACAGCGCCTTGAAGCACCTGAACGGTTTGGAATCCTTCCGGTTCATCATGCTTATCCTGCTTGAGAGGTTCTGTTTCTTGAAATGGTTGGCTACACTGAATCCGCTTATGGAGGCTATCTTGCTCAGCAGCATATACTGATACTGTTTTGCGTCAATTCCGTCCATGATGACGCGCCCATCGGCCTGGAACTCGTGAACGTCCTGCAGGTCCTTTCTTATGAATACAGTAGTGGGATTGAACCACTGGAATGAAGAGAGCAGGTCTGTAATGATAAGGTCACTCGAATGGCCCAGACTTACATGAGCCATCTCGTGATCCAGGATTGCCCTGCTGCTTGGGGATTCATAGTCCTGTCTCGATATTATCACCTTGTTCCTCCAACTGAACGGTGACACATTCACATCCATCACGTATATGTGACAGCCGGATATGACAAGCAGGTCATGGGGCATCCTCAAAAGACGTTTCACATTAACCATTGAGAGGATGGTACGTGAAAGATGGACAATAAAACCTACCGCCCATACAACCATGACCACCAGCCACCAGTTTAAAGGGCTGCCCGGCAAGTATCGGACCTGATACCCCTTCTCGACATCGGCCAGGACATCGGTCCGGTATTGTTCAGATACTGTTGGGATTGAGGGTTGTTCCGAAAAAGCAGGGATTGAGGTAATGGAAGTCGGCGGCATTTCGTACGCCAGGGGTACCGTCGGCCCCTCGGTAATCTCCGCATGTCCTGCCATGAGTTCACCCAGATTCTCCAATGAAGGGGCACGGTGAATTGTCAATACACAGAAAGGAAGTACAAAAGATGCTATCTGCATGCCCATAAGAAGGAAACGGTTCAACCTGTGAAAGGTCTCCTTGCTCATGAGCAGACGGTAGAACAGATAAAAGCTTGTCAGGATAAGCGCAACCTTTAACTGATATCCCAGAAAAGCCGATATCGATGGTTGCGCAAACAAGAAGGTATTCATTTTAAAAGTAATTATTGGAAAAAACTATTGAGAACTGTTGAAGGCCTGCCTATCCGCCTTTCTCTATCTGGTCTATCAGGCCCTTTAGTTCATCCAGTGAGATTTTCTCTTCCTGGACCAACGCTGAGACCGCTCCCAGATACGAGTTGCCAAAACAGGCTCCTATGAGTTTTTCGAGATTCATCTCGTTATATTCCTGACGGCTGAATGCAGGATAATACCGGAACGACCCGCTTATGGAGTCATGCTTGAGGTAGCCGTTCGACTCAAGCGTCCGGACCTGGGTGGACAAGGTGTTGAAGTGAGGCTGGGGCGCCGGATACAACTCCTGAAGCTCCTTTACATAAAGAGGTCCCTTGTCCCAGAACCAGTTCATGATAATCTCTTCTTTCTTAGTCAGTCTTTTCATAGTCTTTGTCTTAGTCTTAAAAAGTAAGTTTTCATGCACAAGACATAATAACCAAAGATCTGACTGCAAACATAAAACGAATTCCGTTCGTTTCCAAATTTTTTAACGACAAATTTTAGTTGCCACCAAAAACTAACACATTAGGGACGGTTCCTAATGTTACAGTTTTCCCGGAAAACTAACACATTAAGAACCGTCCCTAATGTAAAAAAAAACCGCCCAAGGATTTGGACGGTTTGGTGGGCCATCTAGGGCTTGACTGCGAAGCTTGTTGAGGACCGGAGGTCCGAAAAACCTAGGACCCTTGGGGCCTAGGGGCAAGCCCTATCACAAAAAAAAGAAACCGCTAAAAGCGGTTCCACGTGGGCCATCTAGGGCTTGAACCTAGGACCTCCAGATTATGAGTCTGTTGCTCTAACCAACTGAGCTAAAAGCCCGGAGAAGGAATCATCGGCCGTAACCGACATCTTCATTCGGGTGCAAAAGTACTCCATTAACGTGAAATTACAAAGTTTTGACGCAAAAAATTCCGCGGGCCCGTCTATCTTGATTACTTTTGTAACTCCAAAAGAGATACTTATGACCATACCCGTTCCTGAAGACAACAAATATGCCGCAACGATAGGATTCTTTGACGGAGTCCACCGCGGCCATGTGCATCTGCTCGAGCAGCTCAAGAGAGCCGCCCGGGAGCGTGGGCTCAAGAGTATGGCCGTAACTTTCCCGGAACATCCGCGCCAGATCCTGCAGACCGATTACCGTCCGCGTCTGCTCTCCACGCCGCAGGACAAGGTAAAACTGCTGGAACAGACAGGCATTGACTACTGTTTCCCGCTCCACTTCACCTCAGCCCTGGCAGCACTTGACGCCGAAAGTTTCATGACCGAGTATCTGCAGAAAAAGCTGGGTGTCCAGCTGCTTCTGGTAGGACACGACCATCACTTTGGTCATGACACCTCTCTTACTATTGAAGATTACAAAAAGATAGGACAGAGGATTGGGATGGAGGTAATACCGGCCGATGCCTTCCTCTACGAAGGGACTCCCATAAGCAGTTCGCGCATACGCCGTGAGCTGGTAAGCGGTAATGTTCGCGCCGCGAACGAAATGCTGGGGTACCGATACACCATAAGCGGGACAGTGGTTCACGGCCTGCAGAACGGCCGTAAGATGGGATTCCCCACCGCCAACCTGGGCCCCTACTGCGAATTCATGCAGATTCCGGCCGATGGCGTATACTCGGCCATAGCCACAGTTGACGGAGGCACATGGCCCGCCATGCTCAACATAGGGTTCCGTCCCACATTCCAGGGAACGGCCCGTACCATCGAGGCCCACCTGCTCGACTTTGACCAGGACATCTATTTCCATGAACTGACACTGGAGTTCGTGGATTTCCTGCGTCCCGAGCGTAAATTCAGTTCCCCTCAGGAACTCGCCTCACAGCTTGACGCAGACCGCAATCAGGTCAGACTGAATCTGGACAATAATTGAAATTCATTATGGAAAAAATCAAGAAGTCATTGATTACCCTGGGAATCTGGCTTGCATCCCAGTTAATCGTAACCATTATCCTTGTAGGCGGAAGCGTAATCACAGGAGGCAATGCCAATGACGCCATTGCCCCGGCTCTGGTCATATCGGACGCAATCGTGATACTGGCTCTTTTCATTCTCAGATACTGCCGCATATCGGAATTCTTCCAGAAGATTGACTCAAGGCTGTTCTTCTACTCGCTGGTGTTCGGATTCTTCGGTCTCTATCTGATCGACCTGCTCATGAGTTCCGTCGAGATACCCAACTACCTTGAGGACACATTCAGGAACATGGCCCAGTCATCATGGGGATTCATTGGTATCTGCCTGATAGGTCCCATCATGGAGGAGATGATGCTACGCCGCGTCATAATGAAGGAGATGGCGATTCTCACCAAGAGCGACTGGGGCGGCATACTGATTTCAGCGTCACTGTTCGCCCTGATTCATATTAATCCCATACAGGTTGTATTCGCCCTGCCCGCAGGAATAGTCATGGGATGGCTCTACTACAGGACCGGCCGTATTATCGTACCGATAGCCGTACACGTGCTGAACAACACGGTAGCTTTCATCCAGATAAAGTTCCAGGACACCTGGGACATGGAAGAATCCCTCAATTCCAATGACCTGCTCAAATACACGCTGGTCATACTCTGCCTGATCCTCACCGTTCTCTCACTGATTCAGGTCATCAAGCTTGTCAAGCAGCAGCCGGGCGTGGAGCCTGCCCCGGAGGTACAGGAAAACAAACCCGCCGACACCCACAACGGGACATACGACGGGAACAATTACGAAAAATAAATCCGCAAATCTTACAGGGCGATAGTGGTGCCCGTAAGCTTATCCAGTGACTGAGCCTGGGTAATGAGGACCGATGACACACCAGCCTGCAGTGCGTTGAAGGCGTTCTGTATCTTGGGTATCATACCACCGCTGATGGTGCCGTCCTGAACCAGACGCGGGAAATCATAATATGAGATATAGGGAATGACGCTGTTGTCATCATCCTCATGAAGCAGCACACCCGGTTTCTCAAAGCAGAATATCAGTGTAACCTTGAACATCGATGCAAGCGCCTTGGCAGCCTCACCGGCGATGGTATCGGCATTGGTATTGAGGAGCTGTCCCTTGCCGTCATGAGTAAGGGGAGCGAGCACGGGAACTATATCCTTCTCAATCAGTGATGCCAGGAATTCCGCATTGACCTCCTTGGGATCACCCACAAAACCGTAGTCAATATCCTTGACGGGGCGTTTGTCGGAGCGCATTACATTGCAGTCGGTACCGCTCAGGCCGATGGCGTTGATGCCGTGTGCCTGCAGCTGGGCAACGATATTCTTGTTTACCAGACCGCCATATACCATAGTAACCACCTCAAGCATATCCTTATCGGTTATACGGCGTCCCTCAACCATCTTACTCTCGATGCCAAGACGTGCGGCCATGGCTGTCGCGGAACGTCCGCCGCCGTGTACCAGCAGTTTCTTTCCGGGGATGGCTTTGAAATCCGTGAGCAGACGCTCCAGTGTCTCGGGCTGCTCTACAATCTTGCCGCCCACCTTTACTATGACAAGTGACTCTTTCATATGGTCAATCTTACTTAATATCCAACAGTTCTTTAATATATACCAGGGTCTCCGCAATCTGACCGCGTGACTCCAGACGGTCTCCCGGGCAGATATACTCGGCTCTCAGATAACCGGGCTCACGTCGTTTGGTCTCACTCTCTATGAATGCAGCCAACTCCTCATCGGTCTTGGATGCTATGAGCGGACGCTGCGCACGTGCGGTCTTGAGACGGCTCAGAAGGGTTGCGTTATCACATCTCAGATAGACGGTCTTGCCGCGGGAGAGCATGTAATCCATATTGTCACCTATGAGCGGTGTGGACCCTCCGCATGACACCACCACGTCATCAAACTCCCCCACCTCACGCAGAAGACGGCTCTCTATCTCACGGAACCCCTGCTCGCCACGGGTAGCGAACAGCTGGCTCACGCTCTTGGAGTAACGGTTTTCTATGTACTGGTCCAGGTCGATGAACGAAACCCCCAGGTCACGGGCGAGAGCCTTGCCAAGAGTGGTCTTGCCGGCTCCCATGAATCCCATAAGGAAAACCCTTATCATTTCTTGGTCTTGAATATACGGCGTTTGGGTGCAGAGCCGGTCTTCTCAATCTGACGCTTTATGATATCCTGGCACTCCTCCTCGGTCAGTGAAGCGGGATCCATGTTACGCGGGATCTTGTAGTTGCTGCCCTGATATGCGATATATGCGCCATAACGGCCGTTCATAACCTCCATATCGGGATTGCCGGGGAATGTCTTGAGCACCTTCTTGGACTCAGACTCACGCTTGTCAAGAATCATCTTGACAGCCTCGTCAAGTGTGATGGTCAGAGGATCAGCCACACCACCCAGTGACACGTAGAACTTGTCATGACGTATGTAAGGACCAAAGCGGCCGGTACCTACGCTTACGGTGCTACCCTCAAACTCACCCAGTGTGCGGGGCAGACGGAAGAGTTCCAGAGCCTCCTCCATGGTGATGGTCTCAATGGTCTGGCCTTTTTTCATCTGTGCAAAGCGGGGCTTGTCCTCATCCTCGGCGCTGCCTATCTGTACGATGGGACCGTAACGGCCTATCTTGACCGATACAGGCTTGCCTGATATGGGATCGTTACCCAGGATACGCTCACCTACCTTATGCTCGTTCTTAAGGGTCATGGCGTTGTTTACTGCCGGGTTGAACTTGTCATAGAAGGTGCTGATAACGCTCTTCCACTGCTTGTCACCGTCGGCTATGTCATCGAACTCCTTCTCAACCTGAGCGGTGAAGTTGTAGTTCATGATATCGGGGAAGTATTCAATCAGGAAGTCATTAACCACCATACCTATGTCGGTAGGTACGAGTTTGGACTTCTCAGTTCCGTAAACCTCGGCTATGGTCTGCTCCTTGATCTCGCCGTTCTCCAGACGGAGCATGTCGCACTCGCGACGGCGTCCCTCGATATCCTCACGCAGCACATACTCACGCTGCTGGATAGTACCGATGGTAGGAGCGTATGTTGAAGGACGGCCTATACCGAGCTCCTCCATCTTGTGCACCAGGGCAGCCTCGTTGAAACGCTGCGGATGCTGGGTGAAACGCTCGTAAGCCGATATCTGTGAGAAATCCAGTTTCTGACCCTTCTTGAACTCGGGCAGGCCCTGTGACTCCTGTGACTCCACATTGTCATCATCGCGGGTCTCACGGTAAACCTTGAGGAAACCGTCAAACTTCACGGTCTCACCGGTTACGGTGAACTCACCGTCAATCTTGGGTGATGTGATTGACACGGTTGTCTTCTCTATCTCGGCATCGGCCATCTGTGATGCAATGGTACGCTTCCATATAAGCTCATACAGACGTCTCTCAGGAGCGGTACCGTCTATGGTCTGGTTATCCATATAGGTAGGACGGATAGCCTCGTGTGCCTCCTGGGCTCCCTTGGCCTTCTGTGTGAACTGACGGCTCTTTACATACTCCTCACCCATGGACTCGCTTATGACCTTGCGGCATGAGTCAAGGCAGAGGGTGGAGAGGTTCACAGAGTCGGTACGCATGTAGGTGATCTTACCAGACTCGTACAGACGCTGAGCCAGCATCATGGTCTGCATTACGGTGAAGCCGAACTTACGTGTGGCCTCCTGCTGCATGGTCGATGTGGTGAAAGGAGGAGCAGGCAGTTTCTTGAGGGGCTTGGTGGTGATGTCATTCACCTTGAACTCGGCGCCCTTGCACTTCTCAAGGAAGGCATATGCCTCATCCTTGGTCTTGAAACGTCCGCTGTAATCGGCGCGGACCTCATGGTCGGTGCCTGATATGTTGAGCTTGAATATAGCCACTACCTTGTATGAAGCCTCGGGCACGAACTCCTTGATCTCGCGCTCACGCTCCACGATAAGACGTACGGCGACAGACTGTACACGTCCGGCCGAAAGAGACGGCTTTACCTTACGCCAAAGTATGGGTGACAGCTTGAAACCTACTATGCGGTCCAGGACACGACGTGCCTGCTGTGCATATACCAGGTTGGTGTCGATGTCACGCGGGGTCTCTATAGCGTGCAGAATGGCGTTCTTGGTAATCTCATGGAATACTATACGCTTGGTCTTCTCAGGCTTGAGTCCCAGGGTCTCGAACAGATGCCAGCTGATGGCCTCTCCCTCACGGTCCTCATCGGATGCGAGCCAGACCATCTCGGCCTTTCCGGCTGCCTCCTTGAGTTCTGTCACAACCTTCTTCTTGTCAGTAGGTATCTCGTATATGGGTTCAAATGTGTCTATGTTTATGCTCAGGTCCTTTTTCTTAAGATCACAGATGTGTCCGTAGCTTGACATTACCTTGTAATCCGGTCCCAGAAACTTCTCTATTGTCTTGGCTTTTGCCGGAGACTCCACAATTACCAGATTTTTCTGCATGATATTCAGTTTAAAAACGCGGCAAAAGTAGAACAAAAAAAAGAGAAACAAAAGGTGGACGGACATAAAAAATTCAGTCCGTCCACCTTATTAATTATAAATTAATAAAAAAGAGCGTTCTTTCAGAACCTGTAGGTCGCTCCGATCATCACAGCGGGCTTGATGGAACGATAGCCGGCATAGTAATACCAGTCACCTCCCACAAGACGGTTACCAGTCAGATAGATTGAAAGGTTATCCATAAGGTCATAGTCTACGGAGAGAGCCAGGTCATTGACCATAGGCAGAGCCTTGCCGTCGACCTTGTAGAATGCCTGCGCACGGTATGTAAGCATGGCGTGCAGTCCCGGCAGTATATTCACCTTACCGAACAGTGAAGCGTCAAGCATAGGCTTAAGCATGAGCTTGCCGCCTGCGTACTTGCCCATATAATCCGAATAGGTCAAGTCAAAACGTACCTGACCGCGGTCAGCTATCTGCATATCGGCATCCATACGCACGTACAGCACATCGGCATTCTGCTGACAGAGCTGTGACGTTACGATAACACCGTCACGGGCCACCTGGAACAGCTCGTCAAGGGTATGGCGGTATCCCACTTTGGCCGATACGTTATACCATGTGGACTGTGAGAATGCAACGCCTGCCCACAGGTCCGATAAATCATAGCTGTCCTTTATCTGGCCATTGTCACTCCAATAGGGCGATATGCGTTCCAAAGTCCTCATGTCATTCTCACGGAGACCTCCTGTGAAACCGGCCTGTAACCTGATACGTTCGGCTGCGCGGTATGAAGCGGTCACCATAGGACAGAACAACAGTTTCCTCTGAGCCATTGAATGGAAATCGATGTTGAATCCCAGACGGGTATCCAGATCGCCCCAGCTCTTGTACCAGTACGGAGAGAGTGTGAGTGAGGTGTGCTGCTTATATGCGGTTCCGTCGGATGCGAGCCAGTCATAGAACACGGATTTCTGACGGTATTCCAGACCTCCCGTGCTGCCGCAGACAGGAGCCTCAAGACCAGCGTAAAGACGAATGATGCGCTCCTTGCTGATAGCCGATACGGAGTTGATCATAAGTCCCTTACGGTTATACCACTCCATCCCGGTCGAGAAGGACCACTTGAGTTTTCTCATGTCACCCTTGACCCACAGATTCAGATTGCTGCGGTTGGTGCGGTTGTTCAGGTTGCTCTTATCCATTATGGCCTGAGTCATGGCAGAGCCCTCACAGTAATTGAAACGGGAGTGCCCGAATCCAAAGTCCACACCCAGAGCTATACTGTCAAAACTGTGGCTGTAACCGGTCACCATGTCGCTGTTGAACATCCTGGACTTCCAGTCACCGTCGGGGCGTGTACCCCAACCGTCCATCAGGCCCGATACACGGAACACATCCTTATCGGTAATCTTCCAGTTCAGGTCGGCCACTCCGTCAATGAGTGAACGAAGGCCGAATCCAAGACGCAGCAGGCCGTCGAGGTCACGTGTCTCCACATCATCGGACTGCTCAGCGAACACGCCCATGGGTGTGCGCTCGTAGCCCTTATGCGGATTGGACTCCGTACGGTAGGTAACGGTGGTAGCCTGCCTCTGGGTCTGCTGACGCTCCGGGACAGGCATTATCTTACCCTGCTCGGACATGGCGGGGTTGTATGAACCTTCAATGGTGAGAGACCTGGAGGGAAGCAGCTCATCCTGGGCTTTAACGCCGCTCCAGCATATTACGGCCATCAGGGCCGGCAGAACATATCTTTTCATAAGTGTTTTCATGCAAGTCGTTTTGCAATCATCTCAGCTATGTCATCATCCTCGGTATAGTTGGATTTGAGTGATATCAGATACTGACGTGCCTCAACATCCTTACCCTGTGACTTGTAAATATCGCTAAGCAGTATGAAACTGCGTGCCAGCCAGTACATATGGGGAGTTCCCTCCTGGATGAAATCCATAATGACCTTCTCGGCACCTGCCTTGTCACCGCTGTCAAACAGCAGCTGGCTGAGCAGATAGTCCGACTCGGCACCAAAGGCGGAGCGGGTATCCTTGGAGAGTTCCTCAAGCAGAGGACGGGCCTCAGAGCGCTTGCCGGTCTCCAGGAGAGCCTGGGCCTTCCAGTAGTTTACCTCGGTCTTCTGCTCCGCGGAGAGCTGTGTGAGCAGAGCCTTGTCGGCATACAGGAGCACGGCGTCGTACTCGCTTATCTGACCGGCGCTGCTGACTATCGAGAAGAGACAGCGGCGCTGACGCTCAGCGTTGGTGGTCTTGCCGTAGAGACGGATATAGGTATCCATGGCCGTCTCCCAGTCACCCACCTTCCACGCCATCGTGGCGGCATGGTCAAGAGCACCCTCGGCAAAGCGGCTGCTCTCATATGATGCGCAGTGCATGAAACTCTCGTATGCACCGTCATAGTCATTCTCCTCCTCAAGCAGGACACCCTGATAGTACCAGGCGTTCGATGCAAAGGCACCGTTGGGGAACTGTTCCAGGTAATCGCTGAACTTGGCCTTGGCCTGCTTTATCTCGCCGCGGCTGAACAGTCCCTCGGCTGCGGTGTATGAGAGTGAATCCCTCTCGCTCACGGCTATGGGAGCCGCACCCTGCACGGTCTCGGTATATGCCACATATGAGTTTATATCACCCTTCTCCACGTAGATGGACTTGAGGTCTACCAGGGCGGTACGGGCCTCGTCGCTGCCCGGATAGCGTGCTATCACATCCTTGTATGCGGTGATGGCCTCATCGAGTTTATCGGTCTGATAGTATATGAGGGCGGTCTCGGCCAGGGCTTTGCGGGCCAGATCAGTCTGGGGATAGTCCGATATTATCCTGCGGAACACCTGTACGGCCTCGTTAGGCTTATCGGTCTGCTGGTATGCACGTCCCTCCTCATAGAGAGCCGACGGCACGTAAGGTGACTCGGGGTAGCTGGACGTAAGTTTGTCCAGGTCACGGATCTTCTGCTGGTAGTTACGCTGCAGGCCGTTCACCAGACCGGTCTGGTAGAGGGCGTAGTCACCGGTGGCCGGAACCAGGTTCATTGCCATGCCGTAATACTCCTTGGCCTGGTTGTACTGACGGCTGTAGAACATGCAGTCACCTGCACGAAGGGCGGCATCGGCCACGATATTGTTTTCGATTCCGGTCTGGCGTGCAGTCTCAATCACGTTACGCATGCCTTTCCAGCTACGTTCATAATCCTTTCCGTTGTAGTAGATGTAACCCAGTCCGTAGTTGGCCAGTCCGCTGTTACGGGTCAGGCTGCTGCCGGTCTGCGCCAGATAACGCTGGTAGTCTGCCTCGGCCTTTGAGGTCTGTCCCATGCGATAGTAGCACTCACCGCGCCAGAACAGCGCCTCGGCGGCTGTCTTACGGTCATAACGCTCCAGTGCTATCACATCGGTCAGGAGTGAAGGCACATCGTCATAGCTGCCCGATGCGATATCGGCCATGGCCTTCTTGTAGAGAAGCTGCATCTTGGCGGCCAGTATGGAGGCTCCCGGGTTCTTTATCTTGGCTATCGATGCCAACGCGGCATCATAGCTGGTGGTGTTCATGTAGGCGTCAATCAGGTAGCTGCTCACCTTGTCGGCATAGGCCGATCCGGGGAACTCGTTGAGGAACCTCTCAAACGATGTCACAGACTCTGCAAACGGAGAGTATGATGTCTCATGAATGACCATCGCGTAGTTGTAGAGGGCCTGCTCACGGATATCGGACTTGCCCGGTATGTTCGATGCACGCTCGAATGAGAGGCGGGCGCTGTTGCTGTCACCTTTCTTGAGCGAAGCCAGACCCATATGGAGCAGGGCGTTCTGAGTGAGGGCGTCATCATCCTGGACCACCGCTGAGAGATGCTCCAGAGCGCGGTCCGTCTGACCTGTCTGGAATTCCGATATACCCAGCAGATAGGTGTCATAACGTTTGTCCTGGCTGTGACCTGTAGCGAGATAGCTCACAAGCAGGTCCGATGCCTTGGCGTAGTCACCTTTCTGGTACCAGTATTCACCGAGTATGCGTTCAGCCTCGGCCTCTATCTCCGTATCTTCTGTCACGGCAACGAGCTGTGAGGCCTTATCGTAAGCCTCATCCATGCCTGAACCTCCGCTCAGTGACATCTCTGCCAGATAGAGGTTGGCTTCATCGGCGTGACGAGACTCACCCGATTTCTCAAAACCCTCGCGGGCCTGAGCCGTGCGGCCGTTTACGTAGTCGTTGTAAGCACGGTAGAATATGATATCCTCATCGGTATCAGGATCCTCAACCATACGCTCCAGGATGGAGAGTTCCAGATAGCCCTCCTGAGTGCGTCCGCATCGGAACAGGGATATAGCCTTATGACGTACCATACGCAGGCAGTCCCTGGTTTCAAGCATGAGCGGGTCACACTCCTCAAAGCTCTCAATGGCATCCTCATACTCATGGAGAGCGAAATGTGACGAGCCCAGAAGGGCATACAGTCTGTTGTTGTACATCGATGAGGGATACTCCGACATGAATATCTGGATTGCCGGCATGGCCGTACCCAAATCATTCTCAGCCTGGATCACCACCCTCATGAAATCAATCTCCTCATCTCTGGCCAGGCCTTTGGCCTCATCGGTCCTGCTCCACTGTTCCAGGATTGAGCCTGCAGCGCTGTAGTCGCCCTGGGTGAACAGGGTGCGGCATTCGTCAAGCAGACGCGAGCTGCTCTCGGCTGTACGGAACTGAGCCCACGCACCTGTGCAGGTGCCGGCAAGCAGTGTGACAAATAGTAGTATCTTTCTCATCAATCAAAACTGTTTCTTGTACCACATGTCAAGGGCACGCTCCTCATTAGCCTCCATCACGGCACGCTCTCCGGGTCCCTTGTCATTGATGCCGCAAAGATGCAGCACCCCATGTATTATCACTCTCATGAGTTCCTTGTCATAAGACGTATGAAACTTGGAACTGTTAGTAAGGACCGTATCCAGACTTATGTACATGTCACCGCTCACCACACCCGGCTCACTGTAGTCGAACGTGATGATATCGGTATAATAGTCATGTCCCAGGAACTGGCGGTTCACCTCCAGTATACGGTCATCGTTACAGAATATGTAGTTCAGGTTACCGACCTTGCGGCCCTCATAACCGGCAGCCACAGCGGCAATCCATGCCTTCACCGCCTTACGGTCCAGCTTGGGCATCTTTGTGTTCTCGTTAATGAATGATATCATAGTAAGTATTTATCCGAAGAATAGATATGCAAGCAGTATGGCCGCTATGATTCCGGCCAGGTCAGCCAGCAATCCGCAACCCACGGCATATCGGGTGTTCTTAATGTTCACACTGCCAAAATAGACTGCCAGTATGTAGAATGTGGTATCGGTCGAACCTTGGAACAGGCATGCCAGACGTCCGGTGAAAGAGTCAGCCCCGTAGGTGGTCATGGCATCGATCATAAGACCGCGTGCGCCGCCGCCGGAGAGAGGTTTCATGAGCGCGGTAGGCAGGGCACCCACGAACTGGCTGTCCAGGCCGCATTTATCAAAACACCATCCTATACCATTAACCAGGGCATCCATCGCTCCCGATGCACGGAACACGCCTATGCCCACCAGTATGGCAATCAGGTATGGTATTATCTTGACCGCTGTGGTGAATCCGTCCTTGGCTCCCTCCACAAACGCCTCATATACGTTTATTTTTGCCTTGATACCGGATATTATGAACCCGATGATCACCAGCATGAGTATGATATTGGCGGCACTTGTAGACACCGGTCCGATCTTGACGGCCGGCAGCTGTGAGAATCCCCATATGATAAGTGCCACTATAAGGCTCAGTCCACCCACAAAGGCAATCAGCACCTTGTCAAAGCGTATCTTCTGCATGATGCAGGTCACGATCAGACCCACCAGCGTAGAGAAGAATGTAGCCAGAAGTATAGGTATGAACACATCGGCCGGCTGTGCGGCACCCATCTGCGCGCGGTAAACCAGCACGCTCACCGGAATTATGGTCAGGCCCGATGTATTGAGCACCAGGAACATTATCATGGCATCCGACGCCACCTCCTTGTTCCGGTTGAGTTCCTGCATACGCTCCATGGCCTTGAGTCCCATGGGAGTAGCTGCATTGTCCAGGCCCAGCATATTGGCCGCAATGTTCATGAATATATGGCCGTAAGCCGGATCATTCTTGGGTATTGACGGGAACAGGCGCGAGAACACCGGACTGAGCCAACGGGCAAAGGTGCTGACCAGCCCTCCTTTCTCGCCGATCTTCATGATACCCAGCCAGAGTGACAGTACTCCGGTAAGTCCCAATGATATCTCAAAGCCTGTCTTGGCCGATGAGAACGTAGAGTCCATGATCTCCTGGAAGATGCTGGCATCTCCCATGCAGAGCCGAATGACAGCCACTGCAAAAGCAATCAGAAAGAATGAAATCCAGATCCAGTTAAGTACCATACGCGCCCGAACATTATTATTCGCGAAGATACTGTAAATAACGCAAATCCCCGCATTAATTCTGCGGGGATTAACAATCATTTATCACGGCTCATTCCACTGCGATTACAGCCGATGAGGTGGTGGCGCGGAAGGCGGGAGCGTAGAGGCACTGCATTACGGCTATGCCCTCCTGGAAACGGCCGGGTTTCCGTACGTGGACCTCATACTCCACACGGTAACTGCCCTTGTTCAGACGGTCTATGTAGAATACGTTACGGGTGTTGCCCGGTGCTGAATAGTAGCCTATGCCGTCACGCCAGTTGTAGGTGTAACCAGCCCTTGTGCTCAGCGGTTCCATGGTGGCGGCACGCATATCGGACAGTTCCAGATATTCCAGGTTACGGTCCAGAGTTACGTCGAACTGAATCTTGAGACGGTCACCCACCCTGAGTTTGCGGCCGGGCTTGACCTCCTCAAGACGTTCACCGTCGGGGCCGTCAGTCACACGCCATACGGTACGTTTGAGTGAGATACCGTTCTCGGAGTGTTCAACCTTATTCATCTCCTCGGTGAAGCTGCGGTATATGGCACCCCAGCTCACTCCATCGGTCTTGCTCTCTACGGTGACCTTAGCCTTGTCACTGCTTATGGGAGCATTCCAGGTACGTGTGTTATATCCGGCATTCGCCTTACTGTCCGATGCCTTGAGAGCCTCCTTGCCAACATAAATCGTTATGTCAGGATCAGACTCCAGCTGGGTGTTTCCTCCGGTAGCCATAAGGGCCACTACGGCCGATGCGGTAGCGGGCGATGATGACCATCCTGTGGTCTGTTTCTGCTTAAGGAGCCAACGGGCAGCCTCTACAGCCTCACTTCTGTGATCGGTAGCAAGCAGTAGCCTTATTGTCATTGACTGGAAATCTATGATTGACTCACTGACAAAAAGACCGCCTGTATTGTCACGCCAGTAACGTCCCATCTCGTCGCTGTAGAGTGAACGCTCCAACAGTGTTCCGATTATGCTCTTAGCTTCATCAAGCTTACCTGTGCGAGCCAGAAGGAGTCCAAACTGCGAGCGACGGTAGATATCCATTTCATGAGTATTCTCAGTCTCCGCCTCTGCCAGACGCATAAAGTAGGTGTGACTGGCTTTGGTGTTACCTTGGAAAGGATAGTGGATGAAATATGATCGGGTAAGAAGATATTTCAGCTCTGAGCGACCCAGATTCCGGGGTTTCTCCTTCTGATCGTATATTCTGTAATAATAGGCGTCAAGGTAATCCAGTCCTCTCTTTATCATATTCTCCAGATCGGGAGTGACCTCAACTATCCCGTTCTCAATGAGCTGTCCGAATCCGTTGATTATCTCATTAGTAACGCTGACATCGGTCTGGAATCCGTCAATCCAGGCCCATCCGCCGTCACTCTGCTGCGATCCCTTAAGGCGGTCAAGCGATGCGGTGATGGTTTTCTGCATCTCCTCAGTTCCGAGCACCCTGGCCAGATGACTCAGACGCATACGCTCATCCTTTGAATCAAACAGGTAAGGAGTCTCCTCCAGAAGCGTTCCGGTCAGTTTGGTATTACGCTCCAGCTCTGTCTGCCACTCTGATGCGGGAATCTCAGCCCACTCATCAAGCATCTTGCGGATAGCGGGATAGCGGCGGTTCAGGTCATATGATATGGATGAACCCATAAACTGGTAGAACAGGCTCAGGTTCGATGGATTATCCAGCCAGATAAGTGAAGGCAGTGACTGGATGGCATACCATATGGGAGTTGCGGTATACTCTACGGTGAGCTGCTCATCGGCCATGGTAGCTGAACGCTTTCCTTCCAGCTCGCTGAAACGGAAAGTACGTGTCTCGTTACCGTTGTTGAACAGTGAGAGAGCCTGTACCACTCTGGTGCGGTTTGTGAGAACCGGTATGGTCTCCCGGATGCCGTCACTGTGGCCGGTCGTCTGGGCGGTGATGCGGTAAGTTACCGCCTTAAGGCCCGATGGTACATTGACAGTGAATCCGGCACCGGCGCTGCCGCCTCCGGGTATGCTTATGGTCTTGGCCGATGCACCCTCAACCATCTTTACCGGCTTGCCTGTCTCGGCATCGGTAAATGTAATGGTCACCTTGGCCTTTACGGCACCGTCAGTCAGGTTTGAAACCTTGAAGGTAAACTCCATGCGGTCACCCTCGCGGAGGAATCTGGGAGCCGACGGCTCTACCATGATGAGTTTTCTGGTCACCACATAGCACTCCTCAATGCTGCCGGTCCTCAGCGAGTCATCGAAAGTGAAACCCTGGACCTTCCAGCGGGTGAGCAGCTGGGGAGCCTTGAACCTTACGGTAGCCATACCGGTGGCATCGGTCATAAGATAGTCAAACAGTCCGGTGGGATTCATGTCAGTACGCAGGGCTACATTCTCAGCCTCTTCAAAGTCGTCGTCATCGTCCATGTCGAAACCCTCCGTAGCCAGGGCCATGGCGGCATTCTGGGATGCACCTCTCAGGTTCATGGTCGTGCGCGCTCCCAGTTCACCTGAGTCGAATACGATATCAAGTCCTGCTATACGTCCCTGAAGGGCCTCATCGACAGTTGTTATACCCAGTCCCTCGAACTCCTCCATATCAATAGTAGCGACACCGGATGCCGCCTTGCGTAGGGATACGGTCTTCACCGGACGTCTATACTCGAACGGATCTATAAGGTTGCCTGTTACGGCATACTTACCCTTGTATTCAAAGTTCCTGGAGTAAGGCGGAGTCAGTTGCCGCGTGTAACGCCACAGTCCCCTCAGGATATCGGAGCTGTTCACATATACGGTATTCCACGGCTTGAAGAACCAATCGTTTGAACCGTACTTGTCAAGTGCGCTGTCATACATATCCAACATGATGGCAGCCGTGACGGGGTTTCCGGCCTTGTCAGTAACCCGGATCTTCCACTCCTCATCGCTGTCGGGTTCCATCTTGTCACGGAAGGTTACCAGCTCCATGTCAAGCTGCTTTTTCCTGTCCTCTACCTCAAATGAGAGGTTCCTGTTCTCCATATATCCGTCATGGACCATGCCCAGTCCGATGGAGAACATGCCTTTCATATCATCTGTAACAGGTATGCTCAGTGTCTGCTGCTTTCCGTTAAGGTTCAGGCTGCCCCTGCGGCACATGCCGAACCTGTTCTCCACGAAATAATGCACTGTCACTCCGGGAATGCAGCTGGCTACACGCAGCCTGACGGTGTCACCCACCTCAGCCTTGGCCTGAACCGGCGTTCCTACCCAGAGATAATCGTTGAACGGAACAAAGGTGTAGTCATCGTTCTCCACCAACACCTTAAGTACCTCTGAGCGGGCTGTGCCTGAAGTGGCCACAATCCTGTAGACACCGCTCTTAAGACCTCTCAGCTTTATGTCCGCACCGTTAAGGGCGCTAACCTGGACCATCTCATCACAGACGGTCTGCTCTATATCGAACTGCTTTGTAAAATCAAAGTCATATCTTGCAAAACGTTCCCTCACATTCTGGTCATCAACGATCTTGGAAAGCTCCGCAACCCGTCTCTTGCCTCCTTCAGAATCAAAAGGCAGGGGAATCTTATAAGGTGAGGCCGATACCCTGGTCACTTCAAGATGGACCTCTCCCTTTACCTGGTGATAGTTGTTCAGGCTGACATTCAGGTCATATCCCATTCCGGACTGGTCATACACAGCCTTTCCTGTCAGACCTATTCCAAGGTTATTACCCACAAAGAAGGTCATGATCCTGTCATGAGTCTCACCGTTAAGGTCTACGACCGTGACCCTGAGCTCAACACGGCAGTTGTCACGTATAAGGTTCTCACTGGGGACAACAAGTCCGATGCTGAACTTGCCGTCCTTATCAGTCTTGAGTTCTCCGTTTCCTATGCTTACCTGACCGGACTCATCCCTCACGCAGAACGGATGCAGATAATCGGGCGATACAGAGGCATACCATCTTACATCGGCCCCGTCAACAGGGACATCGGTAAACGAGACGGCCTGTCCGGTTATCTCTATCTCACGGTCAAAATCCAGCTCCTGCTCGATCCTGTCAAGTCTGACATCGAACTTGGGCTGTTTGAATGACTCTACATTGATCTGTCTGTAGGTCTGGAATCCGTTCTCCGTTCCGTACATACGGATGGTCATCCTTCCGGGCAGGATATTATCAGGCACTTTGAATCCGCCTCTGACCACACCTGCGCTGTCAGTGAAACAGGTGAATTCTGTCAAGCGTCTGTAGTTTACATCATCAACTGTGATCCTTACCTGGTAATCCTTAAGGACATGACCGCGTTCATAGCCGTCGGAGAAGTAGGCTACCCCCATAAACTCCACGCTGTCACCGGGAAGATAGGTGAACCTGTCAGTATAGAGACGGCCGTAGTTCCTGTCGGGCATATCGGTTATGTTGGAGATATAGAAATCCTGATGGCCTTTCTTGCCACTCTTATCCATCTCCATACGGTATGAACCTCCGGGTATTCCCTCAATCGATATGAAGCCGTCTTCATCGGAGAAACCCTGGGTATACACCTTGAACATCTCGTCATTATTGTTGAGGCGCCATAACAGATAACGGCACGACCCTATGGGCTTACCCGTCTTGAGATCCACGGTATAGGCCGATATGGTTCCGTTCCTGGCTATGCTGTGGGCCAGTCCCACTCCGTTGCACTCAAGATAGATGAACGATATGGCGTCCTGCTCACGGAATGAGGAACCGGTCGATGCCACCAGATAATAGTTGCCCTGCATGACAGGAGCTATATCCGCAAGAGCATAATGGTCCAACCAGTCGCCCGGGTCGTTTACACGCATACTCCACTCCAGGGTAGGCTGTATGGAGCTGAGATAATCCATCAGTTCCGTATGGTTATACGAGTTAATGGGGTTCTCACCCGTCACCTCCACCAGCTTGAAATAGAGGGTTGAGACATTGCGGTATGTAGCAAGGGCCAGATTGCGCTCACCCGGAGCAA
>JBGURN010000234.1:0-6563 GCA_045131955.1 Bacteroidaceae bacterium | reverse complement strand
CAGACGCTGACCTCACGCGACACCATCAACTCTAAGCTGCGCGCCGTCCTCGATGACGCTACCAACAAGTGGGGCATCAAGGTCAATCGCGTTGAGTTACAGGACATTCAGCCGCCTCAAACCGTACTCCAGGCCATGGAGAAACAGATGCAGGCCGAGCGTAACAAGCGTGCTACCATCTTGACCAGTGAGGGTCAGAAACAGGCAGCCATCCTCCAGTCCGAGGGTCAGAAAACCGCCCGCATCAACCAGGCCGAGGCCGACAAGCAGACCGAGATTCTGCGCGCCGAGGGTGAAGCCCAGGCCCGCATCCGCAAGGCCGAGGCCGAAGCCATCGCCATCGACAAGATCACCCAGGCAGTAGGAAAGAGCACCAATCCCGCCAACTACCTGCTGGCACAGAAGTACATCCAGATGCTCGACACCGTTGCCAGCGGTGACAAGACCAAGACGGTTTACCTGCCCTATGAGGCCACCAACCTGTTAGGCTCCATCGGCGGCATCAAGGAACTCTTCGGCAAGGACGAGAATAAAGAGTAGTCGGGTAGGGGAGAAAACCTCATCAGGCTTTCATCAAACAGCAAGCGCGGCACATCGGTAGCCGCGTTTGCTGTTTAGGCACGATTAGAGAAATAATGTGCATCAGGGTGGGGGAGTGTAACGGATTAATTTGTATCTTTGTAGCGAAAAACCAATTTGACCCACATGTAAAATCATCTATAAAAACCTGAACAACAGATGATTAATATATTTCATATCGTTTCCAACAAGCACTGGACCGGTGCTGAGCAATACACCTATGACATGGTGGACCGCCTGCGCAACGACCCGGATTTTTATGTCGAGGTCGTCTGCCGTAAGCACCCTAATGTGCTCAAGCAGTACCGCCGTCTGGAAATTCCCATCTCCATCCTGCCCCTGAAGGGCGTCACCGACATCGACAGCCCCGTGAGGTTTGCCAGGCTATTGCGCAAGGGGCAGAACATCATCCATGTGCACAGCTTCAGGGACGCTTTCATGGCTGTGATGGCGCGTCGCATCAGCGAGAACCGCAACACACGTGTCGTGGTGAGCGTGCATGGCGTCTATAAGCCCAAGAAGAACTATATGTACACCAAGCTGTACAAGTCGATTGACTGTTTTGTTTTCTCGTCCGAGATGGCTCGCGAAGCCTTTTTGGGTAAGGCCAAGAAGCAATATGCCGACCGCACCGTGGTGCTGCGCGACAGCGTTTGCGACAGCCAGATAGGCACTCAAGTGCCCGACCTGAGGCGTGATTTGGAACTTGACAGCCACCAGGCACTGATCATGTACCATGGCAAACTTGCCCCTGAAAAAGGCATAGATGCCCTCCTGAGCGCGTTAACCCACGTGGACAAGTCCAAGTACCACCTGGCCATCATCGGCGAAGGACAGCCCAAATACAAGGCAAAAATCAAGGGTTTCATCGTTGCCAACGGACTTGTCCATAATGTATCGCTGTTGGGATTCAGGGACAATATCCTTGAATACCTGCGTCAGGCCGACTTCGGCATCCTGCCGTCAATACAGCCTGAAGCGCTGGGTATCAGCAACTTGGAGTACATGATGGCGGGCAAGGCACACATCTGCAGCAACAACGGAGCCCAACCCGAGTATGTCCATGACGGCGTGAACGGTCTGCTCGTTCCTCCAGGCGACGAACAAGCGTTGACCGATGCCATCAACCAACTCATCAACGACACCGCTTCGCGTTCCCGTATGGGCACCCAGGCACAGAAGGACTTTGAGGAGAACCTCGACTACCCGGCCTTCTACAAAAAGATGACCGACCTGTACCGCAGCCTGCTCAAGAAGGCCCCGGTCATCAACATCGTGATTCCAGAGCAGGGAGAGACGGAAGAATAGAGACGAGACTCACCAGCAACCAAAAATGTAAGAGGGTGCGTCATAATTCAGTTATGGCTCACCCTCTTACATTGTTAATATTTATTAACAATCATTAAATTAAATAGACAACAAAATTTGTATAAAACTATTAATGAAACACAAAAGCGCCCAATAATTTTGTCAACAAAGAAATTAACATGAATTTTGTACACTTTTTTGTTATATTATTCATTCAAATGTTTATAAACGTTATCAGTATCTATAGAATTTACACATGAAAAAAATCTTAATTCTAGTATCTGTATTGATGATCAGTTTCATCAATGCAATGGCTCAGAGCGGACAGACATTTTCCGGGACAGTGCTCGACGACCATGACGAACCCCTCATAGGAGTTAGCGTCCATGTTAAGGGAACTTCTACGGCTACAATGACTGATGCCAATGGTCACTTTTCCATCAAGTGTTCTCCAGGAGCAACGCTGACATTTGACTACATTGGTTTTCTTTCACAGGAGCATGACGTGGAGGGTAAAACTTCTATCGAGGTTCGCATGAGTGAAACTCCTCATGATCTGAACGAGGTAATCGTTGTCGCTTATGGCACTGCCAAGAAAAGCAGTTACAGCGGATCTGCCAGTATGGTAGGCCAAAATGCGCTCAAGGACATCCCCATCACCACTTTTGAGAATGCGCTCAATGGACGCGTTGCGGGCCTCCAGGTCTCCAACAGTAGCGGTCAAGCTGGTTCGGCCCCAAGCATTCGCATCCGCGGTATCGGGTCAATGAACGCGAGCAATGAGCCCCTTTATGTCATCGATGGTGTGCCCGTTACCAGCGGTGACGTTGGACAAATGAGTGACTATATCTACTCAACCAACAACGTGATGAATTCGCTCAGCCCTAACGACATCGAGTCTATCTCTGTGCTGAAGGACGCTGCCGCATCGTCTCTCTACGGTTCACGCGCTGCTAATGGTGTTATCCTCATCACAACAAAGAAAGGCTCCCAAGGCAAGACCCATGTTGATTTGAATATATCAGTGGGTTTCACGCCATCGTGGGCAACTAAAAACTATGAGCCCGCCAAGACTGAGCAGCAGGTGGAAATGCTTTACAAAGTATTCCATGATTATAAAACCTCAGGGGGCAGTAGCGATGAAGCGGCTAATTCTTATTCCTTGGGGCAGCTCAACCGCAGGTTCAACAAGCACGGCTATGCCTTCTCCACCGAGGGTGTTGGCCTGAATGCGCCGATTATCATCAGCGACTACAACAACTCGGGTAGAGCAGGGAAATACTTCGACTGGGACAAAGCCTATTTCCGCACTGCCACCTTCCAGAACTATGACTTCGCTGTGAGCGGTGCAACTCCTAATGTTAACTACTACACCTCGTTTGCATACACCCGCGATGAGGGCCGTATCCGCATCAACAATTTTGACCGCTTCAGCGGACGCATCAACCTGACTGCCAAGGCTGGCAAATTCCTCGAGTTGTCTTCCAACGTCAGCGCCAGTCGCACGACCACTGAAGGCTACAACGACACCCGCAACACTGGCAATAATTTGTTCATGCAGACACGCAACCTGCTTTGGGGGCTTTACTGGCCCACCGACTTTGCGACAGGCGAAGATTGGACCAGCCGTTATGGCAGTTATGCCTACAATGCGCTCTACTACAACAAGCAGTGGGAAAACAGGGCACAGAACAACAAGTTCAATGTCACCGAAGCCCTCACCTTGCATCTGTTGCCTGTACTTGACGTTAAGTCGATTTTCTCCTATGACAACACCGCTGTTAAGGATCACATCTACTTCAGTGCCGACCACTTCTCTGCCTCGTCCGATAATGGCAGAGTGCATGAGATGCGCACGGTCTATGAGAAGATGGTATCAAGCACTACAGCCAATTACAACCAGAGTTTTGGCGACCACAACGTACAATTGATGGCTGGCTTTGAAGCCGAGAAGAACAAGACCGATTTCACACGCTCAACAGGTACCAATCTGCCCACCAGTACGCTCCACACCGTGAGCACTGCAGGCAGCACCGAAGCATCGGGCTACCGTTGGGGTAATTCACTCGTTTCGTTCCTTAGCAAGGCCGACTACCAGTATGCAGGCAAGTATTTTGCTTCAGCAAGTTTCCGCCGTGATGGTTCATCTAAGTTGAGCCGCAATTCACGCTGGGGTAACTTCTGGTCGGTAGCTGGTTCATGGAATATCAAGCAGGAGAGTTTCATGGAGTCGCTGGAAAATGTGAGCACCCTCAGGCTGCGCATGTCATATGGTGTGAATGGTACCTTGCCTACCAACAATTACGGCTACATGAACCTCATTACTTACAACACTAAGTACATGGGTGACCCGGGCGGCACTCTTTCCACCCTTGCAGACAATGACTTGTCGTGGGAGACCAACTACACCTATAATGTGGGCATCGACTTTGGATTCTGGAACAATCGTCTGCGTGGTAGCATTGAGTACTTCAACCGTACATCCAAGAACCTGCTTCAGGATATGCCCATCACACGTGTCACGGGATTTTCATCAACCCTGCGCAATATAGGACGTATCAACAACCACGGTTTGGAAACCGAAGTGAGCTATGACATCATTAGCAACCACGGTTGGTTGTGGACAGCATCTGTCAACGCCACTTTCCTTACCAGCAAGGTCAAAAAACTGTATAATGGAGCAGACATTATCTGGTATGACCCCACTGGTGACGATGATCGCGCACAGTACATCTATCGTGAGGGTGAATCCACATTGGCATTTTATGGCTATGAATGGGCTGGTGTGGATCCGTCAAATGGTGCCAGCGTATATTATGTCAATGCCCCGGAAGATGACCAGGCAGGTGACTTTATTTACAACGGCCGTGGAGCGACCTATGACTATAAAAAAGCCAACAATACGATTATTGGTAATGCCATTCCCGCTGTTACAGGAGGTCTCAACACCACTTTGAGTTATAAGGGCATTGAACTGGCCGCCAACTTCATCTATAAGATTGGTGGAAGCCTCTATGATGGTGCTTACAAGGATGTGGCGGATGATGGTTACTACTGGGAACGCATCCGCTCCAAGAACTACTATGACAACATGTGGACTGCCGAGAACCACAACGGTAGCGAGCCCATGATTCGTGGTATTGACCTGGAGGATGCCATGCAGTATTCTTCACGCCACATCTGCAATGCCAGTTTCCTGCGCCTCAAGAATGTCAGCATTGGCTACAACCTGCCCAAGGCCCTCGTCTCGAAAGCTTACATGCAGGGTGCCCGCATTTACTTTAACGCTACTAACTTGCTCACTTTTAGCAAGTACAAGGATGCCGATCCCGAGGTGAACCAGTATGGAACCCGCGGTTGGGAAACCCCGCTGGGCAAGACTTTCACCCTAGGCGTTAACTTGAAATTTTAACTAAACATGGTCAAACCTTTCAATCACGACATATCAATGAAAAAGATATCATTCCTGTTGCTGTCTATGCTGATGCTCATGTCATGTAACGATTTCCTTGACATGGAGCCTACTAACAGTGCTAACAGTGCCGAAGCGATTGCCACGCCGACAGATGCCCGCGTTATCATCAACGGCATCATGCGTACCATGGCATCATCGTCCTACTACGGCCGCAATTTCTTTATGTACGGAGATGCCAAGGGCGGCGATCTCACTATCGCCTCTCAAGGACGTGGCCTAGACGGATTGTACAGTTTCAATCACTCTGCCACATCGGGTTCTTACAGTGGTTTCTGGTCCACTGGCTATTATTGCATCCTTCAAGTGAATAACCTGCTTGAGAACATTGACCGCATTACTGAAAACGGTACCAGCGAGGATGCCGCCAGCTATAATCAGTGTAAGGGCGAGGCTCTCACGCTGCGCGCTCTCATCTACTTTGACCTTGTGCGCCTCTATGGCAAGCCTTACAACTATGATAAGGGCAGCTTGGGTGTTCCCTTGGTAACCCAAACCCTGCCCGCTAGTGCTCAACCCACCCGAGCCACTGTCGAGGAGGTTTACAAGCAAATCATTAGCGATCTGAACCAAGGTAAGTCTCTTCTCGAGAACGGCAAAGTTCAGCAAGACGGTTACATGGGCTACTATGCCAACCTGGCCGAACAAGCCCGTGTAAGGCTTTATATGGAAGATTATGACGGAGCACTGGCTGCCGCTCAAGAAATCATCGGCAGTGGAAAGTTCACGCTTTATGAGCCCTCCCAGTGGGCCGACTCATGGAAAAAGCAATTTGGCTCTGAGAGCATCTTTGAGCTGGGCATTTATCCGGCAGAGGCTGATTTGGGCACCTACTCGCTGGGGTTTTACCTCATGTGCTACGGCTTGAAGAGCGGTGCTGCAGGATGGTTCATGGCAAGCGATTACTTCCTTGAGCGTCTAGCACAAGACCCCACCGACGTGCGTTGGAGTGTGATGTATCAGGACGAGAGCGAATACACCCATTTGGGCAGTTGCAGCAAGTACATGGGTGGACCTGGCATGGATGGCGACGGCAAGGAGTCTCCTACATCGGTCAACATTAAAGTCATTAGGTTGAGTGAGATTTACCTCATTGCAGCCGAAGCCGCCTTGCATGCCTCGAAGCCCAATGCTGAGCAAGCCGCCCAATACCTCAACGCCATTCGCTGCCGCGCCACATCACTGGAACCAGCCACTGCATCGA
>JBGURN010000233.1:0-3058 GCA_045131955.1 Bacteroidaceae bacterium | reverse complement strand
CGCCGCCGGGGCTAAATGCCTCGGCGGTCGTTTTTAATGGGATAGGGTAGGGTAGTGCCCTACTCTGTCATTACTCGATTACAAACTGATAGAGGGTGCAACGGATGGTCTTGCTACCGCAGTTACCGGCTGCAATCTGACGATAAGCACGGCCGATGTACCAGGTCCAGTAGTCGGTAAACTCACCCTGGTTGCCGTTAGACAAGGTGTAGGGAAGCTTGCCGGTTACCTTACCAGCGTTATCCACGGCAAAGAGACAAACCTCACGACGCTGTGAACCAGAGCTGTTGTAAACGGTCTTGCGGATCTTAACCGTGAACCAATCGGTGCTCTCGCCGAAGCCAATAGGCTCGCCCACAGGCTCATACTCCTTGGTATCCAGGTTCTGGACACCATACTGCACCTTGCCGGTGTAGGGAGTTCCGTCAGCCTCATAGAGCAGGTTAACGAAGTGAACGCGGCACAGCGAGTCAGTATCAAGGGCCTTGCTAAATTCAGGAGCAGGAGTCATCTCAATGGGGATGGGTGCCTTGTTCAGGTCATGTACATACAAGCAATAGCGCTTGCCAGCCTGCACGGTCACGTTCTGGTCATAAACCACAGGGTAGGTATAACCGCCGTTGCCATCGCTCACGCGCTTGTGCAACTTGAGGTTAACATTGCCTGCATCGACAGCATAATAGCGGTTGGTACCGCCCGAAGGTACAGTATTGAAGGTAGCCAGGAAGGTAGCACCGTCGTTACCGTATTCAACACCGTTGATGTCGATATAGTACATATAATTGGCTGCACCAGCGGTCACAGGCTCATAGTAGCCGACCTGGATGTATGCCTTTGCCGACTCGTCAACGGGCTCTGCCATATAGGAGACATCCTTCTTTTCACAGGAGCCCATCGTCACTGCTACCAGCAGCAATAATGCTATATATTTGAAAAATTTCATAGTCATTGAATTTTTAAATCAATTAATAAAACATCATCTTGAAGTGGGCATATCGCCAGGATAGCAGAACCACATGATAGAGCACTGGTAATCAAGCTCTTGACCGCCGATGGGCTTGAGAGCATCCAGGTTAGTCTTGTTCCACATGTACTCGGAGTTGTAGCGCGGGCGCAGGCGGAAGCAAGGCGAACCGTTGTTGTCGGTATTGAAGGCGCTCTTGCGGCCCTGTACCTGTGCGGGCTGCAGCCAGAATCCCTTGTAAACCTTGGTAGGATCGGTATCCAACTTCTGGTCGAGGGTCGTCCTGTCCCAACCGTTGCCATACTTGGGATAATCGCCCGTGTACTGGATGTCATAGAAGTACTTGCGCAGGTCAACCCAAGTCTCGATAGCACCCCAAGGATACATGGCCAGATACTTCTGCATCATGATGTGCGAGAGCGAGAATTCGCTCTGCGGCAGACCAGCTACGTAAGGACCATTGAGGTATTCCTGTGCCAGGGTGTTGAAGGTAGCCTTGGTCACACGGTCGCCCTGACGGTAGTTGCCGTTCAAGGTACCGGGAACGATATAGCTGGCAGTGAAGTCCATATCGGCCTGCAAAGCCTGCTTCCAAATCTCAAAGGCATCGGTCTTGCTGCCATACTTGAATAGTACCTCGGCAACGTCGAACAACAGCTCGGCATAGGTGGTCATGATGTAGGGAGCGTTGTCGTAGTAGAGCCAGTGGCCAGCACCGTCATAGGTGGTGTTGCTGGTAGCATTGCGGCCCCAGAACGAGGGAGCAGTGCCGATGGGGCCAGTCGCGCCAGTGAAGCCCGAGCCCACGTAGTAGAGGCTGCGGAGCACCTCGCGGTCGGCGATAGTAGCATAGTTGCTGCTGTCGGTCGTAGCCAGCTTCACGAGGCGACGCGGGTCGAAGTGGCCTGCATCGGGCAAGGTGTCACTGGTGATCTGCTTGTCGAGCAGCTGATAGGGATAGTGCTGCTTGTTCAGGGGCAGGGTATCCTCGGTCTGGATGTAGTTGCCCTGCTCATCATACTTGCGGATGGTTCCCGTGAACAACTGCACGGCATAGTCATGCTGGAAGTAGCTGTAAACCAGGTTACCACGATAGGTACCCCAGAAGTTGTTGTAGCCGCTCTCGGCAGCATCGGCGCCACCACCGGCAATCTTCAAGGTAGCGTTGTCATCGTTGCTGGCAAAAGACTTGTGGAAAGCGTCCATGAACTCACTAAGGTATTTCTCAGAGAAATCCTTCTTGTTGCTCAGCGAGGCCAGGTTGCGGACAATAACGGCATAGGCGAATTTAATCCACTTTTCCTTGTCGCCACCATAGATGTAGTCGTTGTTCTTGATACGGTTACCGTAGGCCGAATTGTCTTCCTTCTGCAGGTACTCGATGGCCTGATAAGCCCACTCACGCACCTGGGGATAGATATCGTACTGGTAGTCATACTCGTGGGAGAGACGTCCAGCCTCATAGGCCTGCTTCATGGGAGCCTCGCCATTGACCTTGGTCAACAGGTCCCAGGAGAAAGCCTTCATTGCCAAGCCGATACCTGCCAATGTCCAGTTCTCGGCCTCAACACTCTGGTTAATCATGTTCTCCAGGTTCATACCCTGGTTCCAGTAAACCATACGCCAAGCCTCACCACCGGCATCGCTAGCCTTGGTGTAGTAGTGGTTGGCAAAATTGGTGTAGCTCGAAGTACCCATCATCTGGGTGAGCGGGGCGATGGCACGCAGGTCCCAGTAGATGCCCTGATAGGCCTGCTGAATACCAGCCAGGTAGAGGTAGCCCTCCACATAGTCGGGAGCGTCGGTATTCTTGTTCACATCCAGATAATCGTCACAGGATGCCAAGCCCAACGTCATGCAAGCCAGCGCACACAGTATAATTGATTTGAATGATTTCATATATTTTTAAGTTTTTAGTTTTTAGTCCTTAGTCCTTAGTTTACAGCAACTTAAATTACTTTAAACTCTAAACTCTAAACTTTAAACTTTATTTATACTTACTTCACGATGATTTCACAGATGGAAACACGGTTCCAGCTCAATTCGTCAAACATGTTGCTGATACCCTGGCCCTCGGCTTTGATGCGGTTGGCA
>JBGURN010000232.1:0-46959 GCA_045131955.1 Bacteroidaceae bacterium | reverse complement strand
GCCTTACACCAATCCTTACACTGCAGCGGACTACCCCTATGCACAGACCAACGGACTTGTATGGGAGACCGATGAGAACAAGGAGACCATGTTCGCCGTTAAGATGTCCAACAAGGGCAGCTTTGAGTCAGGCAAGCAGCGTCATAACCGTATCGTTGAGTTCTACAATCCCCGTAAGGCAGGCAAGACTTCATTCCCGTTCAATGCTACCGGTTATTCCAACGGTCCCGTATGTGAGACCCTGTGGAACGACTGGGGCAGCGATCCCGACTATGCCGGTGACTACCGCCGCGTGGGCTCTATCTGCAAGCGTGCCGATGAGATTCCTACTTATCCGGGTGATGCCGGCAAGGAGGTTGAGAATACAGACCTGCTTTGCAAGAAGTATCTGGGATGCGGTGCCTATGAAGGAACCACACTGCATGAGTCATACGCTTTCCTCTATGGAGGTGAGGACAACAAGCAGACCGGTCTTACCCAGGCTCTTGTATGGCTCAGGTTCGCCGATGTGCTGCTCATGCACTCCGAGCTGACTGACGGTGCCACCATAATCGACGGCAAGAGCGGATTGAACGCAGTACGTGCACGTGCCGGACTGCCCGCTATGGCTTACTCACTTGCCAACCTCAAGAAGGAGCGCCGTTATGAGCTCTGCTGCGAGGCCCTGCGCTGGAATGACCTGCGCCGTTGGGGTGATGTGGCTGTGATCGTAACCAATCAGGAGGGTAACAATATCCTGAACCAGGGTGTTGCCGGTACCTACCAGTGGACAAGCCCGACCCATTTCATGGATCGCTATAATGCTACCAACGGTGGTTTCTTTAAGATTCCTGAGAGCCAGATTGTCCTTTCTGAGGGCGTCCTGACACAGAATGCCGGATGGGAAGACGGTTCCAACTCCGATTGGGCCAAGGGTGACCTGCCTTACTACAAGGCTCACTGATTACCTGTATTTTAAGGATGTTTAAGAGAGGGGTGGCCATATTGGCCATCCCTTTCTGTTTAAATACTCTCTAATTGCAGAAAAAAGAGTACCTTTGCAACCAATTTGGAAACGTAGTTTATATCTATGGAATTAGCAAGCAAATACAACCCTGCCGATGTGGAGGGTAAATGGTACAAGTATTGGGAGGATGGCAAGTTTTTTCACTCGGAGCCTGATGGCCGTGAGCCTTATACTATAGTCATTCCGCCACCCAATGTGACCGGTGTACTGCATATGGGTCACATGCTCAACAACACCATTCAGGATATCCTGGTACGCCGTGCCCGTATGATGGGTAAGAACGCACTCTGGGTGCCCGGAACAGACCATGCCTCAATCGCTACCGAGGCCAAGGTTGTAGGTAAGCTTGCAGCACAGGGAATCAAGAAAACCGACCTGACACGTGAGGAGTTCCTCAAGCACGCATGGGAGTGGAAAGAGGAGCATGGAGGCATAATCCTCAAGCAGCTCCGCCGTCTGGGTTGCAGCTGCGACTGGGACCGCACTGCATTCACCATGGATGACCTGCGCTCAGAGAGCGTTATCAAGGTATTCGTGGACCTCTACAACAAGGGACTGATCTACCGCGGCGTACGTATGGTGAACTGGGATCCCAAGGCACAGACCGCGCTGAGTGACGAGGAGGTGGTTTACAAGGAGGAGCACAGCAAGCTCTACTACCTGAGATATTATGTGGCCGATGCAGCCGAGAACCCTGTCAAGACCACAGGAGCCGAGGGTGAGGTTGTACATAAGGATGCCAAGGGCTACTATGCCGTAGTCGCCACCACACGTCCCGAGACCATCATGGGTGATACCGCCATGTGCATCAACCCTGCCGATCCCAAGAACGGCTGGCTCAAGGGTCACAAGGTGATAGTACCTCTGGTAAACCGCGTGATTCCCGTAATTGAAGACGATTATGTTGACATTGAGTTCGGTACAGGCTGCCTTAAGGTAACCCCCGCTCACGATGTCAATGACTATATGCTGGGTGAGAAATACAATCTGGAGACCATTGACATATTCAATGACAACGGTACCCTGAGCGAGAAGGCCGGCCTCTATGTAGGCATGGACCGTTTCGCCGTGAAGAAACAGATTGCAATAGACATGGAGGGTGCAGGCCTGCTTGAGAAGATGGAGGACTACACCAACAAGGTCGGCTACAGCGAGCGTAACCCGGACACTGTAATCGAGCCCAAGCTCTCCATGCAGTGGTTCCTCAAGATGCAGCATTTTGCCGATATGGCTCTGCCTCCCGTTATGAACGATGAGCTCAAGTTCTACCCGCCCAAATACAAGAACACATACCGCAACTGGCTTGAGAACATCAAGGACTGGTGCATAAGCCGTCAGCTCTGGTGGGGTCACCGCATCCCGGCTTACTTCATGCCCAAGGGCGGATTCGTGGTTGCCGAGACCATTGAGAAGGCTGTGGAGCTGGCACGTGCCAAGAGCGGTGACAACTCCCTTACAGCAGCCGACCTGCGTCAGGACGAGGATGTCCTCGATACCTGGTTCAGCTCATGGCTCTGGCCTATCAGCCTCTTTGACGGCATAAACAACCCCGACAACGAGGAG
This sequence comes from Bacteroidaceae bacterium, assembly GCA_045131955.1. Taxonomy (GTDB): domain Bacteria; phylum Bacteroidota; class Bacteroidia; order Bacteroidales; family Bacteroidaceae; genus Colenecus. Next base: position 44,390 of record JBGURN010000232.1, on the reverse strand, counting down.
ATCAAGTACTACTATCCCACAAACGATCTGGTAACAGGTCCGGATATCATATTCTTCTGGGTGGCACGTATGATCATGTCAGGTTACGAGTACAGACACGACATGCCTTTCCGTAACGTATACTTTACCGGTATCGTTCGTGACAAGCTGGGCCGCAAGATGAGTAAGTCACTCGGCAACTCACCTGATCCCATAGGTCTGATTGAGAAATACGGCGCCGACGGTGTACGTATGGGACTTATGCTCTCTGCACCTGCAGGTAACGATATTCCTTTCGATGAGGCCATCTGCGAGCAGGGACGTAACTTCAACAACAAGATATGGAATGCCTTCCGTCTGACCCAGGGTTGGACTGTAAGTGACATAGAGCAGCCTGAGAGTTCAAAAATTGCTGTTGACTGGTTCCGCAGCAAGCTCAACGCCACTGCAGCCGAGATGGATGACCTAATGAACAAGTACCGTATCAGCGAGGCTCTGATGGCAGTCTACAAGCTGTTCTGGGATGAGTTCGCAAGCTGGTATCTGGAGATCATCAAGCCTGCATACGGCCAGCCCATCGACTCCAAGACATATGAGGCTACACTTGTCATGTTCGAGCAGCTGCTCAAGCTTCTGCACCCCTTCATGCCGTTCATCACAGAGGAACTCTGGCAGAACGTACGTGAGCGTAAGGCCGGCGTGAGCATCATGAACGAGACCATCCTTGACCTGGTAAGCGCCAAGGCCGATGAGGCTCTGCTCGCCCGTTTTGAGGAGGCCAAGCAGGTAGTGACCGAGATCCGCTCCATCCGTAAGAGCAAGAACATAGGACCCCGTGAGCCGCTCACAGTCGAGGCAGTAGGCAGCAACCCCTTATCGGCCCTGAACAGCGTCATCATCAAGATGGCAGGACTGGACGAGATCGTGATTGCCGATGCCAAGAGCGAGGGTTCCGCTGCATTCATGATAGGAACTCAGGAATTCGCCGTACGTCTGGGCGGACATATTGACGTAGAGGCAGAACTTAAGAAGATGCAGGCCGAGCTGGAGCACCTGGAGGGATTCCTCAAGGGCGTGAACGCCAAACTGCAGAATGAGAACTTTGTGGCACACGCACCTGCCGCCGTCGTTGAGAACGAGCGCAAGAAACAGGCCGATGCCACTCAGAAGATTGCAACCATAAAGGAGAGCATGGCCGCTCTCAGGAAATAAATGGAGAACGAGACAAAGACCCAAAAGAATGGCGTGGCACTGATGGTGGTAGCCATCGTAGCAATGGTTATGTTGCTGTGCGCCGTAGTCTATCTCTACCTTGACGGCAAGAACAAGGATCAGGAGATAGAGGATATGACTCAGCTCTTTGAGATTGAGAAGGAGGAGATGGAGAATGAATACTCAGGATTCGCCACTCAGTATGACGAGATGAAGATTCATATCTCAAACGACTCTCTCATACGCCAGCTGGACAGGGAGAAACAGCGCACACAGCAGTTGCTGGAGGAGCTGCGTCAGACCAAGGCTACCAACGCAGCCGAGATCAAGCGCCTCAAGAAGGAACTTGCCACCGTGCGTGAGGTCATGCGTTCTTACGTAAGACAGATTGATTCGCTGGACCAGGTGAACAAGCAGCTGGCCAGGGAGAATACACGCGTCCGTCAGCAGTATCAGGAACAGACCAAGGTGGTCGAGAAACTGACTGTCGACAAGCAGAAGGCCGAGGAGAAGGTCGCACTGGCCTCTCAGCTTGATGCTGCCGCCATCACCATCTCCGCCCGTAACAAGCGCGGTAAGGAGGAGCGTAAGGTAAAGAATGTTACGCAGTTCGCTGTGAATTTCACCATCGTCAAGAATATCACTGTTCAGACTGGTGAGAAAACAGTTTATCTGCGTATTGTCAAACCCGACGGGGAGCCCCTTGTAAAGGATCCCTCCAATACGTTCCGTTATGAGAACGTTCCGTTGGAATACTCTGCAAAGAAGTACATAGAATACGACGGCGAGCAGCAGGAGGTTACCATGTACTGGGATGTGGAGGAATATCTCAGCTCAGGCACCTACAACGCCTATCTCTTTGTGGATGGCGTGATGATAGGCGAGCAGAGCATCACACTTAACTAATACCCTGAAAATCTGATGAGTTCATTCCAGGAACTGGGAGTGTCGGGCCCGATACTCAAAGCGATTGAAGAGCTTGGATTCGAGCACCCCATGCCGGTCCAGGAAGCAGTGATACCGTATCTTCTCGAGGAGGGAAGCGGCGATGTGGTGGCTCTGGCACAGACAGGCACCGGTAAGACAGCCGCCTACGGAATCCCGGCCATCCAGAGGACCGATGTAGAGAGCCGTGAGGCTCAATTCCTTATTCTCAGCCCCACCCGTGAGCTGTGCGTGCAGATAGCCAGCGACCTGGCCGACTTCTCGCACTACATAGAGGGACTGCATGTCATTCCCATGTACGGCGGCTCATCGATAGAGAACCAGATCCGTAACTTCAAGCGCGGCGCACATATCATAGTGGCAACTCCGGGTCGTCTCATAGACCTTATGGAGCGCGGCGTGGTAAGTCTGGATACAATCCGCACGGTAATACTTGACGAGGCCGATGAGATGCTCAACATGGGTTTCTCGGAGGCTCTTGAGAGCATCCTCTCACAGGTACCCGAGGAGCGTAAGATGCTTATGTTCTCGGCTACCATGAGCAAGGAGATCCAGTCCATATCAAAGAAATATCTGCACAACGCACGTGAGATCGTGGTCGGAACCCGTAACGAGGGTGCCGAGAACGTGAACCACGTCTACTATATGGTGCATGCCAAGGACAAGTACCTGGCACTCAAGCGTATCGTGGACTATTATCCCTCCATATACGCCATCATATTCTGCCGTACCCGCCTGGAGACTCAGGAGATATCGGACAAACTCATGCAGGACGGCTATAACGCCGATGCCCTTCACGGCGACCTGTCGCAGGCACAGCGTGACCTGACCATGAACAAGTTCCGCAAACATCAGCTCCAGTTGCTGGTGGCTACTGATGTGGCTGCCCGCGGACTTGACGTGGATAACCTCACGCATGTGATCAACTTCGGTCTGCCCGATGACATAGAGAACTACACCCACCGCAGCGGCCGTACCGGTCGTGCCGGAAAGACAGGTACATCGATATCGATCGTGAACCTGCGCGAGAAAGGCAAGATACGTTTCATAGAGAAGGCCATAGGCAAGCAGTTCGTACAGGGCGAGATGCCTACCGGCACCCAGATATGCGAGAAACAGCTCTATAAGGTGATTGATGACCTGGAGCGCATAGAGGTCAACGAGGAGCAGATTGAGGGCTTCCTGCCTGAGATTTTCCGTCGTCTTGACTGGATGGACAAGAACGATATCATTAAGCGTATAGTGACCCGCGAGTTCGGCAGGTTTGTACGTTACTATAAGGATGCTCCCGAACTTGAGGAGGTGACCCGTAAGGAGGCCGATGAGGAGAAACGCAAGAAAAAGGACCGCCACCGCGCACAGAAGGGCTACACCCGATTCTTTATAAACATAGGCCGCAAGGACCATGTACAGCCCGTACATGTGATAGAGATGCTCAACCGCAATGTGGCCGGCCGCGTGGATGTGGGCCGTATAGACCTCATGCAGAACTTCTCATTCTTTGAGTGCCCCGAGGAGTATACCGAGGAGATACTCAACGGCATGGATGGCATCAAGTACAAAGGCCGCGAGGTTCATGTGGAGGTCGCCGAGACCCGCACGGAGGATGGTCAGGAGGCCGATGCAGCACCGGCTCGTGAACGCAAGCCCCGCGCCGAGCGTAAGCCCCGCCGTGAGGAGAGGCCTGCCCGTGAGGAGAAACCCCGCCGTGAGGAACGCCCCGCCAAAGAGAAGAGGTCTTCACGTCAGGAGACCTCCCGCCGTGAGGAGAGACCCAAGTCATCGGGAAAGACAGAGCGTCATAATCCTCAGCGTGCCCCGCAGGTCCAGATAGCCCAGGATGATGATTTCTGGCGCGATTTTGAGGACGGCGACTGGCGTCAGTTCTTCCGCGGTGAAAACGCCGGCAAGTCCAGGAAGAAGGCATCGGCCCATAAGGAGAAACCCTCACGCAAGGAGAAGGTCAACGGTCGCAAGGCCGCCCGTACCAAACCCTCAAGGAAATCCCGCCGCTAAAAGTGACGCAAAACGAAACGACCCCTTTGCGTCACCGCCGATAAGAACAGGGCGGAAGCCGGCTGAGTGTAAAAAAAATAGACGTTTTTAGGGCGGAATCACTGATTTTGCCCTTTTTTCTTTGGTTTGTGGCCGGGAGGCAGGGTATTTTTGGGGCATAATCAAAAACCGTAAAAGATGTTCAGTCACAATCTGAAAATGGCGTTCCGCAATCTGGCCAAGTACAGACTGCAGTCAACAATAGGTATTTTCTCCGTTGCACTTGGTATGGTATTCTGCTCACTCACCTATATCTGGATAAGGTATGAGCACAGTTTTGACAGGTTCCACCGTGATGCCGATGATATATATCTGGTAATGGGCAGGAACTCCAATACGGCCGATAATGAATTCCGCCCTTATACATCATATCCTGAGGGTGATTATCTGGCCGGAAAATATCCCCAGATAGAGGAGTGGACCCGATGTGAGATGCCGAATGACTATAAGATAATGCGTGACGGCAAACCGGAATACACCCTGAAAGGAGTTGTCATTGACGACTGTTTCCAGAACTTTTTTGATGTCAAGGTGCTGGAAGGGGAGAGTATCCTTAATCTTTCCTATTCTGAAGCTGCCATAACCCAAAAGAACGCCGACATGCTTTTTGGCGGCGATGCCATAGGCAAGACTCTCTATACGGACCAGGGACAGATGATAGTCATTTCCGTCATAGCCGACCCTATGGAACCTACATCTATATATTATGATTTCCTTAGGGGGTATGATTTGAACAGATATGACACCAGGTACGTGCTTTCATCACTGGACTTTGTGCGGGTACGCAAGGACAATGCTGATTATCTGTCCGGTATGATTGCCAATGATACACTGTTTACACCCCAGAGCTTTACCGATGAGGACGGACAGCTGGTGACATATACGATGGTGGATGCCCACAGCTATAAACTGGTACCCATGACCAAACTCCGCCAGGAGGAGGCACTTTCCGTAATGAACCTTAACATCCGATACATCATAGTGCTGCTGATTCTCGGATTGGTCATGATTGTCTGCTCCCTGACGAACTATTTTACCATGCTGGTAACCCGAATCGGCATAAGGATGCGTGAGATATCGCTGCGGTATGCAAACGGTGCCACACCTATGCAGATCCTTGGCCTGTTCGTCGTGGAGATATCGGTGGTACTGATTGCGGCAATAGTAACAGGTGCCGTAATATGCATATTCTCACTGCCGTACTTTACCCGCTTCAGCACAATCGACGAACCTTTCAGCTTCTTTATACGCGGATATGTACTGTATGCAGTGGTGATAGGCATAATATCGGTCCTGATAGCATCCGTCATATCATCGGCCGTAAGCAAAAGACAGCTCTCGCTTTATCTTGGCCGTTCCATGAGCCGCGGCAGTGCCATATCAGGCTATAAGATGAGCATAGGATTCCAGCTGGCCATAAGCCTGTGCGCCATATTCTGCACGGTCGTGATGCAGAGACAGATCAACTATTTGATTGGCTCCAGGGATATGGGATATGTCAAGCACAATATAGGTTCCATATACCAATACGGACTGAATGAGACAGAGGTGGATGCGGTAAGGGAACAGCTTAAACAGCTGCCTGAGATAGATAAGGTTGTGTATGGCTATGACTCATATTTCCAGTACCACACCAGTTCGGCTGTTACCACGGATACTACGTTCGAGAGCTTAATCGCTGATAATGATATCAGTGTCATTTACATTAAGGCGAACCGCGAATATCTTGATATGATAGAGATCCAGCCCATAGCCGGCGAGCTGTTCAGCTGGGAGAACGAGCAGGAGAATGCGGTAGTCATAAGCGAGACGCTTGCCAACCTGCTGGGAGGTCCGGAGCAGATAGTAGGCAAGACCATATTCAGCTATTACCAGCCTTATGTCGTGAAAGGTGTAATAAGGGATGTCTGCTATACAAGTCCCAAGGCTGCCACCATACCGTTGGTTTACGAGTATGAGCGCGAGAACAGCATATCGGGAGTGAACAGGCCCAATCTGTTTATGTTCAGGTTCAGGGAGGGTACTGACTGGAGCTCGCTCAGGAATAAGATTACCCAGGTCTTTGAGAATGTCCATCCGGGAATATATCATGTGATCAGGAATATGGAGGATGATTATATAAACAACTACATCAAATCCGAGCTGGCATTGGGTAAGTTCCTGCTCATAATTACCATAGTCTGCATAATCATAGCAGTAAGCGGTGTGTTCAGCATAGTGTCACTCTCATGTGAGCGCCGCCGCCGTGAGATTGCGGTGCGTAAGATAAACGGAGCCAAACGTTCGGATGTGCTCCGTCTGTTCCTCAAGGACTATGTGCCGGTAATCGTAGCTGCAGCAGTGGTGGCATTCCCCGTAGGCACACTCATCATGCACGGCTGGCAGTCTGCTTATATCCGTCAGGCTCCGATAGGGGTATGGACTTATCTGCTGGTTCTGGCCGGGATGATACTGTTCATCGGCCTGATTATATTCAACAACATCCGTAGGGCATCATCACAGAATCCCATCGATGTGATCAAGAGCGAGTAGTCCTTAAAAACAAAATAATCCTGTTATGCTAGTCCATTATCTTATAAACGCGCTGCGCAACATACGAAAGTATGCCTTGCAGAACACAGTCTGCGTGTTGGGCCTTGCTGCGGGCCTTGTTTGTCTGAGCTTTTCCGCTTTGTGGATCCGTTTTGAGGAGTCATTCGATACGTTCCATAAGGATTCGGACCGGATATATACATTATCGGCGGAATCTCCCTATAGTCCTGTGCCTTACATACCCCAGTTCAATCCGGAAACGTTGGACCCGTTGCTTGAGTTCAGTGAGGTGGAGTCATATACCAAATGGAACTACCGCTATCATGGCGATGTAGAGGAACTGATAGCTGACTCCATGTTCTTTGAATACTTTGACCTGGGGCTGGCCAGTGGAAACCGCAGCTTTATGCGTGACAGCAATTATGTGGCCATATCACAATCGTTCGCCCAAGAGAGGTTTCCCGGTACGGATCCTATAGGACAGGAACTGTTAGGAAAGACCGTATGTGCTGTAATATCTCCGTTCCGCGGGCCGTCATATCTTAAGTTCGATATGATCTCATTACACATCTTTCCTGAGATTAAACCGGGTGTGTTGGCCGTGTGGGGTGTTTTGTCTAGGTGGGAGACTTATGATGAGTTGGACCAAAACCCTCATGTCTTTTTCAAGATACACATCGGAACGGATCCGGACAGGCTCTCTGATTTGTACACCGCATCCAGGAACAGGGATACACAATTCGATCACGACAAATTCAAATACAGACTGCTCCCGATCAGTCAGGTTCATAAGATGGATGTCGCCCGTGAGATGTATATAGGATATGAACATGCCGATATGTTTGCCTGGTCCAGCCTTCTGCTCACGCTGTGCGCCCTGGTCAATTACCTGCTCTTTAACCTGAACAGGGTAAGGAACAGGGAGCATGAGATGGTACTCAGGATTGTCCATGGAGCGACCCCGAGGTCTGTCATAGGTATGATGGCGATTGAGTCCGGTATTGTTCTTGGAGTGGCATCGGTCCTGGGATTCATCTTGGTCCTGCTCCTTAAGGAGCCTTTCCGCAGAATGGCGGATATAGGGATGAGCGGCGGATATGTGATGTGGGGAAGTCTGGCTGTGATAGCGATAGCCTTTGCCGTTTCTATGGCAGTGAGCATCATATCGGTAGGCATGGTAAGACGCCGGACCATGCAGAGTACGCTGGTAAGCAAGACGGGCAAGACGTTCCGTGGCATAAGCATAGGAATCCAGATATTTGTAAGTGTGCTGTTCGCGTTTGTGGTCTTTGTATTCCTGCATCAGTTCCGGTTCCTTAGGAACAACAACTGGGGCATAAGGGTGAATGATACGGCAGTACTGACCATATTAAATACGAATAATATGTATCGCGGTTTCCATGGTTATGCTTTTGCTGAAGAAGGCCCCTTTATGCCAATGGGTTTTGAGTCAGGTGAAGCATATATGGAGCGGATTGACGGATTATATGGCCTGACATCCAAACTAAAGGGCCTTCCGTGCGTTGATGATGTTTACACGGGTATAGGTGATGTTAGTGACATTTACCATGCTGTCCATACAGTATGGAAGCAGGATGGCGCATGGATAAACGGTGATGATAACGTAAGGACAAATATCCTGGCCATTATTGATACCACCCTTATTAAGTTCCTCTCTCTTGATGTTCTGGACGGCGCAATCCCCGACAGGCCGCTCAGGGATGACGAAATCGTAATTACCAGGAACCTGCAGCGCGAACTTGGGCTCGGCGATATAGCCGATGAGCCTGTGATAACCATCCGGAGGCAGTACCGTTTACCATCACAGTTCGTATGGGACAATGGCGTGCCGACTATTCTGGAGGGTGAATTAAGGGATGTAACTTACACATACAGGATAGTGGCCGTAGTAAGTGACCTCTATCTGACAGAGTTCAATATGGATCCTGAGAGTTATATACTCTGTGCGCCCGGTAACTCTAAGATCATCGGAGTGTCATTGGGATGGTCCGAAGCTCTTATAACCCTGACATATAAGCACGGAACAAGGAAAGAGCTTGGCGGAAGGATCGCGGAGATAATGAAAGGGACGGGATTGGAATATGAACTTAAGTTTTCGGAGGACTATTTTTATGAGACACTCACCAATGACCGTCATCTTGCCGCATTGATCGAGACGCTTGGCATAATCTGTCTGATAATATCGCTTGCCGGAATATACTCCATATTGGCACTCTCATGCCAGGAGAAGAGACGTGAGATTGCCGTGCGCAAGGTCCATGGAGCGCGTGTGAGCGACATACTATCCATATTCGTACGCAATTACGGAATACTGTTCCTGGTATTCTCCATACTGGCATTCATGGCGGGATATCCGGTGGTAAAGGTGTGGCAGCAGCAGTTCCATTTGCAGGCTGACATAAACTGGTGGATATATGCGGTAATATTCGCTGCAATGGCGTTTGTAATATGCCTTACCGTAGGACACCGTGTGCTCAGGACAGCACGTGAGAATCCGGCCGATGTGATCAAGAGCGAGTAAAATGGGGCGGAGTGTAAAAAAAGTAGACGTTTTTGAGCTCCTTATATACGTTTATCCCTTTTATTTTTGAATTAGTTGATACAAGAGCATAAGTTTGAATCGGAAATAATAATTAAACACTTATATAGTCATGATTGAAGTTAACAATTTACAGAAGATCTTCCGTACGGAAGAGGTTGAGACATGGGCACTTAACGATGTTTCGTTCAATGTGGCCGACGGCGAGTTCGTAGCCATTATGGGCCCCTCAGGTTGCGGTAAGTCTACACTGCTTAATATCCTTGGTTTGCTCGATAACCCCACCAAAGGCAGTTACAAGCTGCAGGGCGTTGAGGTTGCCACACTTGATGAGAACCATCGCACAGACCTTCGCAAGGGCGTGATAGGTTTCGTGTTCCAGAGCTTTAACCTGATTGATGAGCTTAACGTGCGTGAGAATATAGAGCTTCCGTTGCTCTACATGGGCGTGCCCGCCAAGGAGCGTCGCCGCCGTGCCGAGGAGGTGATGGAGCGCATGAACATATCGCACCGCGAGAAACATTTCCCCAACCAGCTGAGCGGCGGTCAGCAGCAGCGTGTGGCAATTGCCCGTGCCGTGATCGCCAACCCCAAGCTGATCCTGGCCGATGAGCCCACCGGTAACCTGGATTCTGTGAACGGTCAGGAGGTGATGAACCTGCTCAAGGAACTCAACCAGCAGGGCACAACCATCGTGATGGTAACACACAGCCGCCACGATGCATCATATGCCAACCGTATAATCAACCTCTTTGACGGAAGCATCGTAAAGGAACTCCCGCTGTAATGCTGTACCATTATCTTAAAACCGCCTGGCGGAATATCCGTACACATTGGGTATACAGTTTGCTCAGCGTTTGTTGCCTTGCCATTGGCGCGGCCATGTTCTCCGTGCTGTTCTATGGCATCAACTATGATGACTTCTTCAAGAACAGACTTCCCGGTCATAAACGAAGCTGGTTTGTCTACATGACATCGCCGGGAAACCGTAATCAGGAAGAACAGCCGGAACGGATATACCGCCAACAGTTGCCATACCATGATTATAAGGCTCTTTTGGATATACCTGAAATAGAATCTGTGACGGTATCCGGCAGAATGACCGTACATCTGTCTTTTGCCGATTCGGTCAAGGTATATGGAAAGGGACCGGTACAGGGCGTTTATGTTGACGGCGATTATTTCAGATTCAATAATCTCTCTTTACTGTATGGCGACAGGTTGCCACAGAATGAGAATGAGATCGTAGTATCGGAGTCACTCCTGAAACGCATGGGTTATGACAAGGATATCAGCCAATGTCTTGTCAGGACCGAGACGTACAGAGTAGGTAGGGAATACCAGATCGTAAATGTTCTGCGCGATGACAAATGGTGTCGCAGTCTCGGCCTTGACGTCTTTATGAGCCTTGATGACTGGAAAGTCCGGGAAATTCCCTTTTACGATGTCGATGTCATAATCAAAGAGGGGGCGGATAAAGATGATATAAACCGGAAACTGAGCGTTACTGTCGTTGAGGATGAAGGAAACAAACGGATAATGCAACTGGCCCGATTTGAAGAGAATCCGAATGAAAGAATAGGGAAAGTGTTGCTTAGCATATTGAGTATCCTGGTTCTCATTATAGCTGTTACAAATTACCTCAAGCATATCGTTATGGTGCTCAATCAGCGTAGCCGGGCCAATGTCATCCGCTATAGCCTGGGTGCCGGACAGGGCAGTCTTGCCTTTATGCTGATGGCCGAAGTCCTTTTCGTACTGCTCATATCGTTCGCCTTAGCCCTTTATATCACGTTATTTGTCTGCACCTGGATAAACCAGTCAGTATATATGGGAGACCGGTATTTCCATCCGGCAGATATGTTCATGTTGAACGCATGGGCTTTAGCGGCCGTTGCAGTCATAAGCATGGTCGTATGTCGTGTGGCTGTATACGGACAGAACAGGGTGCTTCAAAACAGGATTGATGTTTTCAGACGTGAAAGCAAGGCGCTCAAGTACATTATCATCGGAATAGAGACGACGGTAGCCGTGCTGGCGTTGGCATCGGTCATTGACATAGTATTAACCGCGCCAAGACCATACAATCCGCTTTCCAGGTCAGAAAGCCGCAGGACCTATTTCGTGGAGACCGAGGAGGGCGATTCATATACTGACAGTCAGAGGGAATTCTGCAAGTTGGTAAGCCAGATGCCGGAGGTTGAGGATATGGTGTCGTCCGAGAGAGACTGGAACGGCGCATATGCGACCAGATACGATGTCCAGGACAGGACGGAATGGCTGTTCGGAAAAGGTAATGATATACGTTATTTTGAATTCTTCAATATCCCTATTGAATGGCTGGATCCTTCGCATCCGTCAAGCGGGTGCCTGATTGACAGGCGTACTTATGAAAGGTATCTGAGAGATGGCGTGGATCTGAACAGCATATCGGAAACGAGCTACAACACTGTTACCCCAGTTCATATATGCGGAGTGTATGAAGAATATATGTTGGGTAACCCGTATGTTATCGGCGGTGATGATGTAGGCGGACTGTTCTGGTATAATCCCATATCGGACTACAATACGAACTTTTTTGTGAGATTCCGCAAGGGGGTATCAAAGTCTCAGGCAGAGGCCCTTCTGCGTAATGCCTGGAATACGGTCAATCCGTCATCGATGGAGGATATCAAGGTAATATCCATACCCAAATATAACGATGATGAATACAGGTTCGCGGCATTGGGATTCCAGGTGGGAGGAATAGTATGCATATTGCTGGTAATCCTGAGCGTGACATCGTCCATATCGGCCGAGACAAACAAACGCCGCAAGGAGGTGGCTCTGCGCAAGATTAACGGCGCCAAGGCACGGAATATCATGGCTCTGTTCATCAAACCTTACTGCATAATCCTGGCTGTGGCGTTCCCGATAGGAATCCTTGCATCATGGGCACTGATAGGTAAGAGTCAGGAGTATACTTACCTCTGGATCGCTCCCGTAACGCTGCTTGTAATAGCACTGATCATGGCGCTCTCGGTATTCAGCAGGATCCGCGCCATCATGCGTACCAATCCGTCCGAGGTGATTAAGAGCGAATAACAGTAATCTATGTTCAGACATTATATCAAGACAGCTCTCAGGGAGTTCCGCGGCAATCCGGTATATAATATTATATCGGTAGTTTGTCTGGCTGTCGGAACTCTGATCTTTGCCGTCCTGGAATATGATCTGGACAATGATATGCTGTTTGACAGGAGGTTGTCTTGGAATGACCGCATCGTCGAGGCCGTCTATGTGGAGCATTTTGATGACGGAAGGCCCGATACCATAGCGCCCTATGAGATACTGGAACAGCATCATTTTGAGACTTCCGGTATTGAACTCGTGTCAGGAAGCAGTTTTGACAGGAAGTACGGAGAGGCCTACGAAGAAGAGATTACCGTTCATGATGAGATGGTGCTCACTGAACCCGACGGCTCATCGGTCGCCGTCACGGGCTCCTTTGACAATGTCATGTCAGGTTATTATAAAATCAAAGGCCTGACATTGCTGTACGGGGATCGTGTGCCCATGAACCGCAGGGAGGTAATCGTCAAGGAGTCCCTGCTTAAGAGGCTGTCTGTGAAAGGCGATATAGACGGTTGTATCCTGGAGTCATCGGCCCCTGACGGCTCGATCATACCCGGTTCGGAATGCCATATCGTAAACGTAATCAAGGACGATAAATGGAGCCGTCGTATAAAGGCCGATATCTTTTTGTACGACTATGATAACCGCAGGGTATATGCGGTGCTGGCAGAAGGTGTCGATATAGACATGGCCAACAGGATGCTTGAAAGCAACCGCTTTACAAGAGGTCCCAGGCTGTTCACTCCACAGGTGCAGGCTATAGGTCCATCCGCATCAGACCGCGGTTACATATGGAAACGTCTGTTGTCTGTCCTGGCGCTTATAATCGGAACAATATGCTATCTCGGCAATCTTGTATCGTCATTCACCCGACACTGGACCGGGAACAGGTTGCGGCTATGCCTTGGCTCCACCCGGATGGGACTTGGCTGGATGCTCATATGCCGGATTCTCACGACTCTCTTCCCCGCATTGGGACTCGCGGTCATATCGGCCCTGCTGCTTATACCGTTCCTGAATACCATTGACACGGTTGTCGTCTACTATCATCTGCCTTACGTCATTATGCTTGAAGTTGCGGTGGTAGTGGCAGTGCTCCTGATCTGCTCGATAGTCGTGATCGCTATAATCCGATATGCGGGCGTCACTGTGACCGATAGGCAGAACTGCCTGTCCCATCGTGAAAGGAACATACTTAAGTATGCGCTCCTGTCGGTTGAGATTGCACTGTCCGTTATGGCATTGGGCGGTTCGCTCTCCATGATAGCCACTATGCCAAGGCCCTATTGTCCGTTATCGCGTCATGAACTGAAGCGTATCCTTACTCTCGATATGCGGAACGGGGCGTTCAGCCAGTCAAGGGACATAATAACTGAAAAGGTCAGGGCCATCCCTGATGTTGAGGAGGTGTTGGTTACGGAGAAACCGCTTCATCCTGAAGGGATGGGGTTTGACCAGGCAAGAGTGGAGCAGTTCCGCTGGTTTGATGAGATTGACGGCCGCTGGGCTTACAGCCGCTACCCGCAGTTTATCAGTGCAGACAGCAACTATTTCAGCTTTTTCAGGATACCGGTTGAACAAGTCCTGAATGACCGTTCCGGACAGGATGTCTATGTCTCGGAGGGCCTGTGGCAGAATATGGCAGACAGCATCCGCGGAGAGCTGGATATAAAGGTGGTGAATGATTGGATGCCGGAACAGGCGGTCACATTACCCTACAGGATTGCAGGTGTATTCAAGGATCCTATGGGAGTATTTGTTGAATATGAAGACGAGTATCTGCTTGGACCTCTCAATGACGCGCATCCCGGACAGTTCCTATTCATAAAGTTCAGGGAGGGGACAGATATTGAGAATATGAGGTCTGTAATTGAAGAAATCTGTCATGAAGAGACAGGTAATATGAACAGCGGCTATATAGCCGGTATGGGAGGTAAATGGCTGGGGACGAGTCAGGACAGACGGCTGACTGCATCTCTGTTGTTCTCATCGGCCCTGGCCGGTATGCTTATGGTCCTGTTCAGCATCATATCCATAATAACTGCCGATACCGGCGCCCGTCGTAAAGAGGTGGCCCTGAGAAAGATTCATGGGGCTAAATCAGGTGATATAGCACGTCTGTTCATGCTTCCGTACCTATGGGTCCTGCTCATCTCATTCTGTATAGGATACCCGTGTTCCAGGTTCCTTCCCGGACTGGCCGATGAGCCGATACTTACCTGGCGGCTGCCTGCCACGTTGCTCATCACTGCGGTGGTGATTATCCTGACCACCATACGAAGGCTGCGAAAGATTATGCACACCAATCCGGCAGATGTGATAAAGAATGATTGATTTTTTAGAGCGAGTAACAGAAATCTATGTTCAGACATTATATAAAGATTGCACTGCGTAATCTTGCCAAATACAAGACGCAGACCATAATAAGTATCGTTTCACTTGCTGTGGGCATGACAGTGCTTGCGGTAATTCAGTGCCTGCTGTTCCTTATCCGTAAGCCGGCAGTCTACTCCGAGCCTTATGCGGACCGATGCTACGTGATGCGTCTTGAGAGTGGGAATGAGGGTGAAATATTCGATTTCACTCAGACCGAGGCTAATCTGCTGCTGGAAAACGGAGGTATGGCCTGTGTGGAGAGAATGTTCCCTGTGAACGGCTCTTTTGAGAGCGGTTACGTGAATTTCCTTCTGGATGACGGCTCATATCGGCGTAAGCCGCTGGAACTGGTGCTTGTGCAGAATGACTACCCTCATTACCGTGGATTGCGCTCTGCCATTACAGGGCAGACGGTTCCGGTACTGAAAAAAGACGAGGTACTGCTCAGCCAGTCGATGGCACGCAAGGTGTTCGGTGACCGTAACCCCGTAGGTTCAACGCTCTCATTCTGGTTCCTGTACGAGGCCCGTGACTTTATCCTGGCCGATGTGTTTGAGGACGTACCACTTACAGAATCGGAGAACCATCATCTGCTGCTCAGTTTCTATGATAATGACGGCTTTGACTGGAATGCGGCATGGATACCCTACTGCGAGGTCGTGCTCAAGGAGGGTTTTACTCCGGAACAGCTCAAGGCTGAGGCCGATGCCCGACTGGAGCCCAGCGGCTTTACCGTACGGGTAGAGTCATTGAAAGATGGCGGCAATTCCATATCGGATATAACACGTAGTGTCATCTGGCTTGCCGGTTCACTTATACTGCTCTCCGCACTTATCAGTTTCTTAAGGATGCAGTTCCAGCTACTCCGAATGCGTGGCCGCGAGTTTGCGTTGCGCAGGGTTAACGGGGCATCGGCCCATGAACTGTTCTTTATGCTTTTTGTGGAGTATGCGGTTACGGTCATCCTGTGCTCGTTGCTTTCGCTGGTTCTCACAAGGCTGCTGATAGATTTTGCCGACAGCCGTCTGGCCGGAATCCTGAGTGAATGGAACTGGAGCTGGAACGGGATTGAAAGGAGTATACTCCTGATAGGTGCTGCCATGCTTGCTGTCTGCACCGTAATCATCGGTCTGGAGGTGAGAGGCGCTGTGAGGAACGGCTATGCTCTTGCCGACTCTATCCGCGGAACCGGAGGACTGATGCGAAAGTCCATGCTGGTACTGCAGAGCGTGATATGTATGGTATTCATAAGCGGCACCATTTCTCTGCTGCAGTTCGTGGCTGGGGAGTCCAAACTGAACAACATTCCTGACAATGACCGATATTACAGGCAATGCGTTCTGGTGCAGTCCTATATGATAAATGACAAGGATGCATTGAAGACGGGGCTGCAGGAGTGTACTCTTGCTGACAGGGTGATACCTTACAGTGAGAACTTTGAGAACCGCAATTATGATTCCTATGACCCCGTGGGCGGGTTGCTTGATGATCTGCGCCTGCAGTCCATCAGGAATTATCATATGCCCGACACTGCGATGTTCGGGTTCTATGGCATGCATATCAGTTGGAAGAGGATGCCGGAGCCGGGGGAGAGCTATGTCCTTCTGAGCGAGGGATACAGCGACCTCTACGTCCAGACCGGAGTCCAGGAGCCCGATATGACCGGCACCTCCGACGGCCGCCTGCTGCCGGTCCTGGGAACCTACAGCACCAAGCCCTATTCCAGACTGAGATCGGAAAAGATAAGCAAGGCGGTAATTACGCCGGGTGATAACCGTACCTATGATTATTACATACTTATACCCGGTAAGGGCAAGTATCAGGCTGTGGTATCGTATGCCGAGGAGCTGGTGAACCGTCTCAACCCGGAGGTCGTTGATTCGAGAGTGTTCAACCTGCGGGATAAGCTGGGGGCGGAGGTGACCATCCTTGATGCCATGAGGGGAGGCTCGCTTATACTGTCGGGCATATGTCTTGTCATTTGCGCCATGAGTCTTTACAGCACCCTGCTGCTGAGTATCCGTGCCCGCCGCAAGGAGGTCGCCATAAGGAAGGTCAACGGTGCCGGCAGGTTTGACGTGGCCATGATGTTCGGCCGTCTTTACATCTCACTTGCGGTTATCAGCACAGTAATCTCATTACCTGTCTCAATACTGTTCAACTCCTCAGTCATACAGATGTCCGATGGAGACCTCACGGCTCAGGATATATCGGCCTGGATTTCAGTGGGTGGAGGAGTCATCTTCATGCTGGCTGTCATTACCGTTACAGTCTGGGGTAACATAAGGAAAATGATGAAACTCAACCCGATCGATTACCTCTGCACCGAGTGAGGGGCCAAAGGGGGCCAAAGGGGACGGTTCTATTTGGCTCCCTTCTGAAAAAAGGGGCCAAACAGAACCGTCCCCTTTGGCCCCCTTTTCAAAAAGAGCTATATTTGTAGTATGACTGACGCCAAGATTCTTGTTATTGATGACAACACGGCCGTGCTGAGTACGCTCAGACTGGTGCTCAAGAGTGTGTTCCGCACCGTAGTGGCTGTGAGTGACCCTCAGCTCATCCCGGCTCTCATAAGCGCCGGCGATGTGGATGCGGTACTCCTGGATATGAATTTCGGGTCCGATAAGCTCGACGGGCAGGACGGCCTGTTCTGGCTGGACCGTATCATGAACCGCAGCGGACTGGAGAACCCGCCGGCAGTGGTCATGATAACCGCGTTCGGTGACGTGGGCCTGGCCGTGACATCGCTCAAGAAGGGTGCGCTGGATTTCATACAGAAGCCGTGGGACAACAATGACCTGATCCGCAAGTTGCAGGAGGCTATCATGAAACGTGACGAGCGTAATGCCAAGCCTCAGCCCGAGGAAGAGGAGCGTGAGGAGCTTCCGCTCAACCTGGAGGAGATAGAGAGACAGACCATCATCCGGGTGCTGGATACCTGCGGCCACAACCTGACCACAGCAGCCGAGAAACTGGGAATAAGCCGTCAGACTCTGTACAACAAGATAAAGCATCATGGCATCGTATAGCCATAATTACACCGCACGCGTAGCGGTGGCAGTGGTTATGCTGATCCTGCTTCCCTCTGCCGCTGTCTGGCTTGTCATGGAGAGCCGTAACCCATCGCTGCCATGGCTGGCATCGGTGGGCGTCCCGTTGGCCGTGCTGCTGGTCATCCTGACCCTGGCCGCCGTTTTCCGTCTTATAAGGCTTGTGCGTTATCCCATATCGCAGACCGAGATGATGGCTCGTGCAATCAAGAACAACGACCTGATGCTGCATATCCCTGAGACCGATGACATACTCCTGCGTGAGGCATCGGCCGATATGAACCGCATACTGCTCTCGTACCGCAAGGACCAGAATGAGCTGGAGACCCGCAAGAACTACTATGACCGCATACTGCGCGTCATGACGCATGAGCTGCGCAACACAGTCACTCCCATAGTCTCCCTGACCGATTTCATGATTGAGAATCCCGATGCCCAGACTGAGGAGGACCGCCGTGAGGCGATAGGCATCATAAACGCCCAGGCCCATAACGTATGCTCGTTTCTGGAGTCTTACCGTCAGCTCACTGTATTGGCCCAGCCATCCATGACCGATATACCCGCATCACGCATATTCAGCCAGCTGGGTACGCTCCTGAGTGCCGAGCCGGGCGCTGACCGCGTCCATTTTGAGACTGCGGGTGATGTGGTGATACATGCCGATGCAAGCCTGCTGCCCCTTGCCCTGATCAACATAATCCGTAATGCCATCCAGGCCACCGATGAGGTGCCTGACGGTAAGATAACGGTGTTGGCATCGGCCCCAGGAGGTAAGCCCTGTATCACTGTGACAAACAACGGACCGGAGATACCGGAGAACCGCATAGAGGATATATTCATGCCGTTCTATTCGACCAAGAAGAAGGGTAGCGGAAGTGGCATAGGACTGGCTCTCTCAAGACAGATCATGCAGCTCCATGAAGGAACCCTTACCTGTTCGTCGCATTATCCTTACACCACCTTCACGCTTCAGTTCAGTTAAGAACCACCTCATCGGCATCGGATATCCGTTCGTAACCGGTTATTATTATCTCGTCGCCGGGAGCGAGACCCTCAATTATCTCAAAATGTCGCGGGTTCTGGCGTCCTATGTTCACAGGAACGCGTACCGCATGGGTATGTGACTCGTTTACCTTGAATACCCAACTGCCGTGAGTGTAATTATAGAAGTTACCCTTCTGTACTATTGTTGACTGTGCCTGACCACCCAGTTCTATACGTGCCTGATAGCTCTTGCCAATGCGGGCGTTGTCGGGCATGGAGTCGGTGAATACCAGGAATACATCGAACGAGCCCCCTTTGATCTCTGGTACCACGCCCGATATCTTCATGGGGAAGTTCTTCTTCTCGTATGTGATGCTGGCAGGCTGACCGACGGTTATCTTGTCTATATAGAATTCGTTTATGCTCAGACGCATGCGGAACTGGTCCATCCGTTTGATGTCGGCGATCGATGTCCCGGCGGTGATGCGCTGGCTGGGTTCCAGGGAGAGTCCGCTCAACTGTCCGTCGGCCGGAGCGGTCACAATGAGGTCGCTCAGGCGCGCCTCGGTATTCAAGAGCTGACGGCGTGACTCTTCAAGTTCATCCTCAAGTGCCTCCATGCGGATGGCGTTGAGTATGGAGTCCTGACGGCGGCTTTCCAGTTGAAGTCTCACGGTCTCCATCTTGTAGTTGTATTCCTCATCGGCCACCTCAAGCTGGGCACGGCTCCTGATACCCATCCTGTATTCTTCTAAGGCCAGGTTATGCTCTTTCTCAAGACGTTTGAGCTCGTATTTGGTCTGGAGTATGTTCTGTGCCAGATTAAGACGGCGCTGGTCCATCTCTATACGGCTGGTGCGGTATGAGCGGTTCTGCTTTCGCCAGTTCTCACGGGCAGTCTCAATGGTACGCAGCAACTCGGGGTCGCTGAGTATCATGATGGTATCGCCCTTACGTACCAGGGCGCCGTCCTGCAAAGGTAGGCTCTCCACATATCCTCCTTCACGTGTATAGACCTTGACGGTCTGTATGGGCTGGAGCGTACCTTCGGCATTGACATATTCCGAGAACTCTCCTGCCATGACCTGTGCAATCTGAACGCTGTCGGCGTTTATCCTTATGACCTTAGGCCCTATCGATACCTTGATAAGCAGTATGATAAGTCCGACTGCAAGTATGCCGGCGAGTATATGAAGACGGTATTTAACATACCATTTCTTAGGCGGAAGCTTAATATCCATATTCTATCTGTTGTTCTATGAGTTCATTATTCATAAAGTCATACGCGGTAAGACTGCGAATGGTGTAATAGAGCTGCCAGTAACGGCTCAGGGCCGATACATACCCTCTGTAAGCGGAGTCCTTGGAGGTTATGGCGGTGTTCAGGTCGAGTATGGTGGAGTTGCCGTTCATATAGAGGTGACGTGCCACCTCATAACGGTGCTGGGCTGTCTGCATGGCACGGCGTGCTATGTCGACCTGCCTCTCCTGGAGGTTGAACTGGGCGACGGTACGGGTCACCGTCTTCTCAAAGTTCACCTCGTTCTGTTCTATGCGCAGTTGGGTGAGCTGAAGGTTGTTCTGTGCAATTCTTACACGTCCTTTGGCACGTCCCCAATCCAGGATAGGTATGCTCACGGTCACCCTTACTGACTGCTCGTCATTGAGGTTGCGGAAACTCTCCGGCAGCTCGTCGGCCGTCTGTGCCAGTCCCAGGCTGAGATAGACCGATGCCTTGAACCCGGCCTGTGATTTGTAATAGGCGAGATTGCTCTCGCTGTTGAGTTTGCTGAGTTCCATACTCTCTATATCAGGGCTGTTCTTACGGGCCAGTTCCATGGCCTGATCAAGAGGTACGCTGAAGTGTGGTATGCTGTCATCGGTTATGACCTCTATACGAGTGTCGGATGAGAGATTCAGGAAGTTACGGAGCTGGTCCTGGGCATCATCATATGACATCTGTGAGTTGATGATGCTGGTCTCGCCGTTCAGACGGTTGAGTTCCAGCTGGAGCAGTTCGTTCTCTGTTATGGTACCTATATTGTATCGGCCCAGTCCATAGGTGTAGAGGGTATCGACGGCGGCATAGTTGAGTCGGGCAATCTCCAGGTCCGTCTGTGCCGATACCAGACCGAAAAAGACCGATGCAGCCTGCGATGCCACCAGCTCCATGGTCTCGGCATACTGCTTGCGGGCCATACGGTACTCAATGGGCTCGGTCTTACGGCTCCACTTGTAGGAGTTGTAACCGTTCAGGCTCTGGGAGAAGCTGAGTTGCAGCGGCTGTGCAAAGTAGCTGTGCGACGGGTTGGGACCCAGCTGGTCCAGACGGCTCAGATTGCCCGACAGCGATATGGTACCTCCTGTGAACCATACGTTCTGTGTAAGGTCAAGCGAGAGGTTGTTGCGCATGCTGTTGGTACGGGCGTAATGCTCTGAGCCGTCCGGCAGGGTCACGTAGTTGGTGCTACGGTTGAGCGACGGTGAAGAAGAGAGTGAGAGTGTGGGCAGCATCTCGGCTTTGAAACTGCGGTAACTCAGCCATGCTGACTCGAATGTGTTACGCGCCTGGACTGCCTGGGGTGATGACTCCTGAGCCAGGCGTATGACATCGGACATGGTAAGATGAATCGTATCACCACCGGCATAACCGGTGGCGGATACGACCAGCAATACAAGGAAGATTGATATTTTCAGACACTTCTTCATATCGGCTTTTTGTTGATGGTCCAAAAGTACCGCCATACCACGAGGCTCCGGTAACAATCTGCAGGGAATCGTACTTGGAGGCCTTAAAACGTCCAATTATTTGACACTGCCGCAAAAAAAAGCGCCCCTTCGGGATGAAGAGGCGCCGGATAAACGCAAATACGGAGATTATTAAAGGGTCAGGTTGAAACCTGTCATCAATGCAATGCCGGGCATTGGGTATCCGTCATTTATCTGATATTTGGTGTTAAGCAGGTTGTCGCCGTTTACCCAGAGCTGAATCATATCGGTCAGCTGGTACAATACACGGGCGTTCCAGAGCAGGAAATCCTCCTTCTTGTCAGGATTGACTGTAGAATAGAGGCTGTTAACATACTGCAGCCCTGTTGAGGCATGCCAGCCCTTGTTGCTATATGAGCCGCCCAGGTAGGCTTTATGTACCGGGGCGCCTATTACAGGAGTCTCCATTTTGAGGTAACTGTAGTTACCATTGACTGAGAATTCCTTTGTTATAAGGTATGAGGCCTCTAACTCGACACCGGTGTTCTTTATTTTTCCGCTGTTCTGGTTGAGTTTGGGGCCGTTAGGCATGGCTGGGTTCTTGGGCAAAGTCAGTATGATGTTCTCAGCATCGATATGGAACAGGTTGACTGCGTAGCTCAGACGTCCTCCCAGCAGACTCTGAGAGAATGCAAGTTCGTAGTTCCAGAGAGACTCTGCCTTGAGGTCCGGGTTCTGAGGCGGATACATATACATCTCTCTCAAGAACGGATAACGGAAACCCTTGCTTGCGGAGAGTTTGATATCGGCGTTTTGAGGTAAATTGAATGCTGCACCAAACTGTGGAACGATCTCAGTTCCTACATTAAAATTATGGTCTGCGCGGACACCGGCGTTTAAGGTAAGCCATGAACCTATGGACTGTCGCATCTCAACGTAACCGGCAAGTTCGTCTTCCCGTTTGTCAACCTGAAGAACCCTAGGACGTCCCATAGTGGAATCGTTGTAGGCGGTACCTCCGTAATGATAGTAGTCGATGCCCAATGTCAGACGGTTGCCTTCAAACAGACCTACACTCTGCCAGGCAGATACTCCCATCATCTCATCGTATGAGGTGAAACGGAACTCCTTAGGCTGTTGTCCCTGCTTGTAACCGTCATTGATCCAGTGGTCACCCCAGCTGTAGAACAGACTAACGGCACCAGATGTTCCAGCGTAGTTGTTCTCAATGAACAGGGCAGTCGTTCCGCGTGTTATATCCTGGTCGGCATCGGTAAGAGGTGCGGACTCAGGACCTGGATATGAGGCCTTGAATCGTGTCACGTCAACATTGGCCGATGCATTCCAGTTCTTTGATATTTCATATCCCAGCTTGGCGTAACCGCCGTACTGCTCAAAATCAAGATTGTCACTATGGCCGTCTGTGCGGTTGTATGAACCGGATGCTACTGCACTGAGCTTTCCCTGCTGAGTGTTTACTGAGAATTCGGTCTCTGCAGTGTTGAATGATCCGTATCCGGCATGAATATGGGCGTGTGTGCCGTCCTGAGGCTTCTTAGTTACGATATTGATTACACCACCCATGGCTTTTGAACCATAGAGTAGTGAGGCCGGTCCACGCAGTACCTCGACTCTCTCTGTCATGAGTGACTGGTAGGAATCGGCAATGGGGTGTCCGTAAATGCCGGCGTAGTTAGGATGTCCGTCAATGAGAACCAATATCTGTGACGAACCTCCACTGAGACCACGCATGGATATTGAGCCTGCAGCACCGGTTGATACTCCGTAGCCGGCGTATCCGCGCTGTGTTATGAAGAGTCCCGGAACCTGCTCGGTGAGAAGTGGCAGGAGTGACGTGCGGTTGGCCTCCTCGATGGCGCTGCGGTCTATCACGTTTACCGTCTGTGACAGATGGCGTACATCGGTCGCGGCACGTGTTCCGGTTATTACGACTTCCTGAATAAGAGTGTCTGAGATTTCAGCCCTGGCTGTGCCAATGGAAACGGCGGCAGCGGCTAGAATTAAAGCAATGTGTTTCATAAATAGGGTTGGTTAGTTTGCAGGGCAAATATAGTAAAGTAACACGAATGTGCAGAATCGTAGCACACCTTTTTTATAATGAATTGTTCGGGTAGTGGGCTTAAAGAGCTATTTTTGACTTTTGAACTCCGGGTTCGTATAATAAAGTGAGATGCAACAGACAGACATTGAACTCATAAACAGATGCAAGGCGGGCGATAAGACCGCATTCCGCATTGTGGTGCAGAATTGCCAGGGTATGGTATATTCGCTCTCACTCAAGATGCTTGCCGATGTTGAGGAGGCCAAGGATGTTGTGCAGGATACATTTATAAAGGTGTGGCAGAACCTGAACAGTTATGATGAGAGGTTCGCTTTCAATACATGGGTGTATACGATAGCATCGCGTCTCTGTCTGGACCGTCTGCGCAAGGTAAGACCCATCGGCCCGACCGATGCCGACGAGCATGTCTTTGAGACGGTGGCCGATGATACGGATCCTGAGCGGCAGCTGGAAAGCAGCGAGTGGGTATCGGTCATAAAGGTCATGGCCGATGAACTGGGCGGGAAACAGAAACTGGTGTTTACCCTGAGCCAGCTTGAGGGGCTTGATACAGCTCAGATAATGGAGATTACAGGCCTGGATGCAGATCAGATCAAGAGCAATCTGTATGCGGCCAAGAAAAATATTCGTGAACGTTTGATAAGGATGGGATATGGAAAGGATTGATGATATGCTTGAACGCCTCAAGGGGCAGATGCCACAGGTTCCCGGCGCCGATGCGCTGACCGACAGCATCATGGCGGCCATCGGGGAGACTGAAGTGAGGAAACCGGTTACGGTTCCCATGTGGCTCTCTGTGCTCAGGATTGTTTCATCGGTGGCTGCAGTCGTTCTTATGGTGGTCTTTGTGCAACTTAAAGGTGACATTGCATTCCGTGAAGACAATACGGGAACAGCTTACCTTGAGGTTGTAAGTGAAGAGTGTAGAGATTGTTCTCCGGCCGAGAGATATAATATGAGAATTGAGAAAATGAAATTATTGAACAGACGTAAAGTCCTTAAAGAGAAATATTATGCGAACTCCGATTTCTAAGATATTATTTGCTTTCACAGTGTTGGCTTTGGCCTCCTGTAAAGAATGGAATGTCCGGATGGACACTCAGGTAATGCGTGACGGATCATGCGTGCGTACGGTCAGCTCTGACAATGGCGGATGCCTGACTGAAGACGAAGGATGGAATGTGCTGGAAACCAGAGACTCTGTCAGTGATTTCACAGAAGAAAGGATAAAGGCTGTGGTTATGAGCCGAGAGTTTGAAAGGGTAGAGGATATGAACGGTTTCCCGGCTCTGCAGATATACGGAAAACCCATAAAGTCCGATGCCACTCTTGACAGGAACTTCAAATGGTTCTATACCGACTATATCTTTACGGAGACATTCCGTGGATGGGAAGACTCATTCAATATCCACATAACGGATTATATAAGTCAGGATGAGGCCTCTTTCTGGTTTACCGGTTATCCTGAGCTCCCCAAGGGAATTACAGGCAAGGAACTGGACTATCTGGGTGATTTATCATGCAATGTGGAACACTGGGCCTTTGATGTAGTGTGGGATATATACTTCCAGACAATAGCCCAGTATTACGATCAGATTCAGAACCCGCCGGTGGATCGTGAGACATTCCTTTCCATGCGAGACTCGGTCATGACGTCGGCATATGAGGAAGACCTGGAATTCTGGGGCGGCGTAGGCGAAAACAATGCCCTTAAATACCTGGACAGATTCTTTAATACAAAGGTGTTTACAGAGACCGATATATCCGAAGCGGATTCTTACAGTGAGGCTCTCTGGTATCAGAGCCTGGGACTAAGCGGCCTGAAGGTTTCATATAATCTGAGAATGCCGGGTAAGGTTATTGATGCCGGCCGAGGCCAGGTTGAGGATGGAGTGATACAGTACCGTTTTTGTGGAGATTACCTCACAATCGGTGATTACACCTTTACGGCAACATCCCGATGCGTGAACGTGTGGGCGTTCATCCTCTCCGGTCTGATCCTGATAATTGCAGTGGGAAGCTTCTTTATAAAGCGTTAATCAGCGCGGCTCATAAGCAGCTTGCCGTGGCGGATGCCCTTGATTGATGTCATCTCATCGGCCAGTGCCGTGAGCAGGCGGGCCTCACCCATGACGGTGCACACATGCAGGCAGGTGCCCTCACTTATGTAGTGCTGCTGTGATGAAAGCACAAGATTCTGGTGGCGGATCTGTATATCCGATATGCGGGCGGATATATCGGTCCGCTGCTGGTCATATATAATGAATATGGTGCCGGCCACGATGTGGTTGCACTGCCACTTCTTCTCGGCCAGGTTCTTCTCAATCAGAAACCGTATAGCCTGCGAACGGTTAGCATAACCGTCCTCCTTAACCAGCGAGTCCAGCTGCACCAGCAGCTCGTCCTCCAGCGATACTCCGAATCTTTTCAATGCCATAACTTCTGCAAACTTAATAAAAAACCAAGTCGCACAGAACTTTTAAGGGCATCAGTATATTTGTTTCCCGTTGCAGGAGCAGGACTGTCAGTTTGGGGAGCGTCAGTGAAGAGGCGTTAAGTGGAGGGCCTTGGAGGATCCCGTTAAGAACGGCGCTTCGTTTAACGACCGTTAGGCCCCTTAGGGGACTAAAAGGGAGGCGTTCGCCTTTTAGGGTCCGGAGAGGTCCGGAATAGCCTCGGAACGTCGTCTCCCCAAACTGACAGTCCTGCGTATTTTCAGATACTGATACCCCTGTAAGATATCCCCAAAACAGCTGTTGAAAACTTCTCTTTTCAAAGCCCCGGGAAGTTATTAACAACCCGTACTATCTTATCTTTTTTATAATAACTTTGCTAGCGTCATTGATTTTTTATGGAGACATATATAGTAAAACGTGATGGCAAACACGAGGTGTTTACCATTGACAAGATTAAGGCCGCTATTGCCAAGTCTTTCCTGGCATCGGGAGCTTTTGCCACTCAGGAGGCTATGACAGGCATCCTGAGCCATCTGAACATTCAGAGTGGCATCAGCGTAGAGGAGATCCAGAACCAGGTGGAGGTGGCTCTTATGGCCGAGGGCTATTATCAGGTTGCCAAAACGTACATGCTGTACCGCAACCGCCACGCTGAGGACCGTGAAACTAAGTCAAAACTTGAGTTTCTTATGGGCTATTGTCAGGCTGCTAATGCCGCTGAGGGCAGTAAGTTTGATGCCAACGCCAATGTGGAGAACAAGAACATCGCCACGTTGATTGGTGAGCTCCCCAAGAAGGGCTTCATCAGATTGAACCGCCGTCTCCTCTGCGACCGCATCCGCTCAATGTACGGCAAGGAAGTTGCCGACAAATATTTGAGTCTCCTTCACCAACACTTCATCTACAAGAATGATGAGACTAACCTGGCCAACTACTGCGCAAGTATCACCATGTATCCGTGGCTTCTGGGCGGAACAAAGTCTATAGGTGGTAACGCTACCCAGCCGACCAACCTCAAGTCATTCTGTGGTGGTTTCATAAACATGGTATTCATGGTATCGTCCATGCTCTCCGGTGCATGCGCAACCCCTGAGTTCCTTATGTACATGAACTACTTCATCGAGAAGGAGTTCGGTGAGGATTACTACAAGCGCGCCGATGAGGTAGTTGACCTGAGCCTCAAGCACCGCACCATCGACAAGATCATTACAGACTGCTTCCAGCAGGTGGTTTACTCCATCAACCAGCCTACCGGTGCACGTAACTTCCAGTCGGTGTTCTGGAATATCAGCTATTATGACCGCTTCTATTTTGAGTCACTGTTCGGCGAGTTCCGCTTCCCGGACGGCGAGAAACCCCATTGGGAGTCTCTCTCATGGCTGCAGAAGCGTTTCATGAAGTGGTTCAACCAGGAGCGTCTGCGCTGCGTTCTCACATTCCCTGTCGAGACTATGGCCCTTCTTACCGAGAACGGTGATGTGAAGGATAAGGAGTACGGTGATTTCACAGCCGAGATGTATGCTGAGGGTCACTCATTCTTTACCTATGTGAGCGACAACGCTGACTCACTGTCAAGCTGCTGCCGACTCCGTAACCAGATTACCGATAACGGATTCTCATATACCCTGGGTGCAGGTGGTGTAAGTACCGGTTCCAAGAGCGTGCTCACCATCAACCTGAACCGCTGCGTTCAGTACGCTCAGCGTATGGGTATTCCTTATCAGAATTATATCGAGGAGGTCGTAGACCTTATGCATAAGGTTCAGATGGCCTATAACGAGAACCTTAAGGAACTCCAGAACAAGGGTATGCTCCCGCTGTTCGATTCAGGTTACATCAACATCGGCCGCCAGTACCTGACCATCGGTGTTAACGGTCTGGTAGAGTCAGCCGAGTTCCTTGGTATAGAGATCAGTGACAACCCGCGTTATACGGAGTATGTACAGACAGTACTCGGTATCGTGGAGAAACTCAACAAGCAGTATCGTGGCAAGGGTGTCATGTTCAACTGTGAAATGATTCCTGCCGAGAACGTAGGTGTAAAGAACGCCAAGTGGGATAAGGAGGATGGATATGTTGTTCCGCGTGACTGCTACAACAGCTACTTCTATAAGGTTGAGGATACCACTCTGAACGTTATCGACCGATTCCGTCTGCACGGCGTCAAGTATATTGAGCATCTGACCGGTGGTTCTGCCCTGCACTGCAACCTTGAGGAGCACCTCTCCAAGGCTCAGTACCGTCAGCTTCTTAAGGTAGCTGCCCAGGAGGGTTGCAACTACTTCACCTTCAATATACCCAACACCATCTGCAACGAGTGTGGTACCATTGACAAGCGTTACCTTAAGGAGTGCCCGCACTGCCACTCTACCAATGTAGATTACCTGACCCGTATTATCGGTTACATGAAGCGCGTAAGCAACTTCTCAGCCGCCCGTCAGGTAGAGGCAAGCAAGCGTTACTACGCTACACTCTAAATGAAGATAGCATCATATGACATAGTGTTCCAGGATGTACCGGGAGAGGTTACGCTCTCACTTAACCTCTCCCAGTGTCCGAACCGTTGCAAAGGCTGTCATAGCCCGCAGCTTCAGGAAGACATAGGCTTCCCGCTAACAGATGACCTTCTGGACGGTTTGCTGGATCGATATGGACATGATGTGACATGTGTATGTTTCATGGGCGGCGACCGTGAGCCAGGGGAGGTAATGCGGCTTGCCGACCGTGTACATGCCGTGGGACTTAAGACCGCATGGTATTCAGGAAGGCAGGAACTGCCGGACTGTTTCAGGGCCGATGCACTGGACTACGTTAAAGTTGGTCCCTACATAGAGAGCAAAGGTCCGCTTCCAAGTCCCGATACGAACCAACGTATGTACAGGATTGAAAACGGAGAAATGAAAGACATCACGATCTGTTTCAGAAAAAAAGGAGTAGGTTGACCTACTCCTTTTTTCATTTAAACTATTTACTTTACCTTTTGGGGCTGCCACCGTTCTGAGGCATCCTGAATGAGTTCCCGCGTTGATTGTTCGGGGACTGTTGGTTAAAAGGCTGGGCCTGTTGAAACTGGTGACCGCGTGACTGTTGTATGTCTTTCAGTATCTGACTGTTGAACTGCTCCTCGGCATTCTGTATCTTCAGAATCTTGGAGGCGGGCAGAACCTGCTTGAATTTCTGCAGATACTCCTTCTCGAGCTCGGCTATCTTGATGTTGACATCGGCCATGGCATCAATTGCCTTGAGACTCTGCTCCTCGGAGGGTTGTACGCCCATCTCCGGACGCATTATCATACGGATCTCACGGTTAAGATCACGCTTTTTCTGCTGAAGCTCGTTGTAGAGCGGGAAAAATGCGTTGGCTTCATCGTCAGTAAGACCGGCTTTCTGAGTAAAGAACTCTTTCTGCTGTCTCCAGTACTCGGCAGGTGAGAACGGGCCGCTGTGGTTGGGCTGCTGGTTCTGCTGGTTCTGCGGATTCTGCTGATGGAGCCTCTCCTGCCACTGACCCCAAGCCTGTCTCTGCTGCATAGTGAAACGCTGCACCTGAGAGGGCTGCTGTGAAGGCTGCTGGTTGGTTGCTGATACTGACAGGGTCAGCATCAGGCATACAATGGTTGCAATCTGTTTCATACGCCGTTAGTATACAGTTTCAACCAACGAAGAATAGAGTGTATAGTCATCAATCATGGCTGTCTCCAGGAAAGAGTCTATATACTCATCGGAATAAATGGTAGTCTCCTGTATGTCGGCCATCTGTGCGTTCTCGCTTGATGTGATACCCACAGCGGCTTTGATGCAGAAGAAAATACCCATAAACGCAGCAGCTGCATAGAGGTACGGTCTTATGCGCATCCACGGAGTCACGGTAATCGTGGTGGACCAGACCGATTCCTGCTCGGGCAATGAGGCCATGATGCTGTGCGTCAGGTTCTCAAAGTAACCTTCCGGAACAGTGAACGGCCTGCGGGGCTCGCGCTCATCGAAATTGTATTTTATTCCCTTTTTCATTCGTTGTTTTGACTCACTTATTTTAAAATGGTTTAATCAATATTGTTGAAATACTCCTCAATTTTCTTTACTGCTATGTGAAATGATGCCTTGAGGGCTCCTACGCAGGTTCCGAGAACCTCGGATATCTCTTCATATTTCATCTCGTTGAAATACTTCATGTTAAATACCATACGTTGCTTGTCGGGCAGGGTGGCTATGGCCTCCTGGAGCTGCCGTTCGGTCAGGTCTCCGTCAAAATAGGGATCGCTTTCCAACTGGTCGGCTATGCTGAGCTCGTCATCACTGCCGGTATCTATGGGTACCGTGGATTTCTGACGGTTCAGGAAAGAGAGGGTCTCGTTTATGGCTATGCGGTAAATCCATGTGGATATCTTGGAGTAGCCCATGAACGAGTCCAGGTTGATCCAGGCTTTCATGAAGGTGTTCTGGAGAATGTCATTGGCATCATCATGAGACAGTACCATATGACGTATCTGCCAGTAGAGCTGCTCGCTGAAGTTGCGGACTATGCACTCAAAGGCACGATGACGGGAAACCTCATCTTCATGGAGCATTTCCAGTATCCTTTGTTCGTCATATGCCATCATTGCCATAGTCAGATAGAGACAGTCAGGTTTTCTTTAGCGAGTATGGTATCCTTGAATATGGCGCGGGCCTCATCAAGCAGTATGGTCTCATCGGGGTAACGGGCCGAGAAATGTCCAAGCATGAGACGGCGAACTCCGGCCTCAAGGGCGGTGCGGGCAGCCTCAGTGGCGGTGCTGTGGAAATGTTTCTTGGCCCTGTCGGCATCATCGGCGGCATAAGTGCAGTCGTGATAGATGAGGTCGGCTTCCTTTATGACGGGAATCATAGAGGGGTTATAGGCGGTGTCGCAGCAGTATGCGTAACTGCGGGCAGGGTCGGCCGGGAGAGTGAGTCTGTCATGCGGAATGACATTGCCGTCGGCTGTGATGAAATCACCTCCCTCCTTTATACGGGCGTAGTCCCACTGAGGTACTCCGTAGAAATCGGCGGCAGCGCGGTCCAGATGGTCGGCTGTGGGTTTCTCGCGGAACAGGAATCCGGAACAGGGAACACGATGACGCAGCGGGAATGTGGTGACGGTGAGTGAGCGGTCCTCATAAACCGTCTCGGACTTGGCGGGATCGAATCCCTGGAATTCCACGCTGAACTCCAGGTCACGGCAGTAGAATTCAAGCTCCTGTGAGAGTCTGGTACCCAGCTCCTGGGGCGCGTGTATATAAAGAGGTGCGGTACGACCCAGCAGTCCGAATGAGGAGATCATTCCCAACAGTCCGAAACAGTGGTCGCCGTGAAGGTGAGATATGAATATATGGTTGATTCGGGCAAACGCCACACGTGAACGTCGCAGCTGTATCTGAGTTCCCTCGCCGCAATCTACCATGAACAGTTTGCCGCGAACCTCAACTACCTGCGATGATGTGTAGTGTTTGGGACTGGGAGTGGCGGAGCCGCATCCCAATATGGTTATCTCGAACTTTTCCATATTGAGGGCCAAAAATACAAAAAGGACCGCACACACGCGCGGTCCTTTTCTTAAATATTGTAATTCAGTGATTACTTGTTACCTTCGAGCTGCTCCTTGAGTGCTGCGAGAGCGTCGATGTCACCAAGAGTGGTTGAAGCGGCCTGGTTCTGGATAACAGGCTCCTCCTTCTTGGGGCTGGCCTTGCGGGCAGCCTTCTTCTCAGCCTTAGCCTCAGCCTTGGCGATATCCTCGAATATGCGGCTGTGAGAAAGGATGATTCTCTTGGAATCCTTGTTGAACTCGATAACCTTGAACTGGAGAGTCTCACCCTGCTGAGCCTGTGAGCCGTCCTCCTTAACGAGGTGCTTGGGAGTAGCGAAGCCCTCAACACCCTCTGCGAGTGAGATAACTGCGCCCTTGTCCATCATCTCGGTGATCTTACCCTCGTGGATAGAATCAACGGTGTAGATGTTCTCGTAAGCGTCCCAAGGATTGTCCTCGAGCTGCTTGTGACCCAGGCTGAGACGACGGTTCTCCTTGTCTATCTCGAGTACCAGTACATCGATGGGAGCACCGATGGTGGTGAACTCTGAAGGATGCTTAACCTTCTTGGTCCAGCTCAGGTCGCTGATGTGGATCAGACCGTCAACACCCTCCTCAATCTCAACAAAGATACCGAAGTTGGTGAAGTTGCGAACGGTAGCGGTGTGCTTTGAACCAACGGGATACTTCTCCTCGATGTTTTCCCAAGGATCCTGCTTGAGCTGCTTGATACCGAGAGACATCTTGCGCTCTGCGCGGTCGAGAGTCAGGATAACTGCCTCAACCTCGTCACCAACCTTGATGAAGTCCTGAGCTGAACGCAGGTGCTGGCTCCATGACATCTCTGAAACGTGGATCAGACCCTCTACGCCCGGAGCAATCTCGATGAATGCACCGTAGTCGGCCATAACGACAACCTTGCCCTTGACAACGTCGCCAACCTTGAGGTTGGGATCGAGTGAATCCCAAGGATGGGGAGTGAGCTGCTTGAGACCGAGAGCGATACGCTTCTTCTCATCATCAAAGTCAAGGATAACGACGTTGATCTTCTGGTCGAGCTCAACAATCTCCTTAGGATCGCTTACGCGGCCCCAGCTGAGGTCTGTGATATGGATAAGACCGTCAACACCGCCCAGGTCGATGAATACACCGTAAGAGGTGATGTTCTTAACGGTACCCTCAAGTATCTGACCCTTCTCGAGCTTGCTGATGATGTCTTTCTTCTGCTGCTCAAGCTCCTCTTCGATAAGAGCTTTGTGTGAAACAACTACGTTGCGGTATTCCTGGTTGATCTTGATAACCTTGAACTCCATGGTCTTGCCAACGAATACATCGTAGTCGCGGATGGGCTTTACATCGATCTGTGAGCCGGGGAGGAAGGCCTCGATGCCGAATACATCGACAATCATACCACCCTTTGTGCGGCACTTGATGTAACCCTTTACTATCTCCTGTGAGTCGAGAGCCTCGTTTACGCGATCCCATGAACGTGATTCGCGGGCTTTCTTATGTGAAAGAAGAAGCTGACCCTTCTTGTCTTCGGTGTTCTCAATGTAAACCTCTACCTCGTCACCTACCTTGAGGTCGGGGTTGTAGCGGAATTCGCTGATGGGGATGATACCATCGGACTTGTAACCGATGTTTACGATAACCTCGCGCTTGTTGATGGCTGTGACGATACCGTTAACGACTTCGTTATCGGCAACCTTGTTCAGGGTGTTGTCATAAGCCTGCTCGAGCTGCTCTTTTGACATGCCTGTTGAGGCACTTCCGTTTTCAAAAGCATCCCAGTCAAATTCCTGAAGGGGAGCTACATTCTTTAATTCTTCCATTAGTTAAATTTTGAAACTAAGATAAAGTTAGACAATATGTTGTAAACACATGCCAAGGCCCTTTGGGCACTTAGCGGGCGCAAAGATACTACTTTATTATTTAAATAAAGAGAGTTGGATGCAAAAAATTGAAATTCAGCTCAGAATCCCGCATCGAGAGTGTAGGGTACACCCGATGCCGTGATGCCTGCCGCCTCAATCTCCACGTGCTTGGTGATGGAGCTGTTGTAGAACTCAACCTGGGCATTACCGTCCTCGTCGGTGATCACGTTGGGGTCCCAGTAGAGGGTGCGGCGATAATCCACGTCGCCCGGTATGGGGCCGTTGGGGTACTCCGGAGAGTAGAAACTGTAAGGTCTTGAGTAACCGTCGACTGTGGTGAATCGGGCGCTGCGGTCAAATCTGTCAATCAGTGACTTCTGTCCGTCATTGTCCTTGAGCAGTATGTCGACCATATAGACCCTGCGGTTGCGTATCCTCTGGGTCTCGTCATCTCCGCCTATGGTCTCATCCCAGGTGTTGCTCCTCTTGAGGTTGTCCAGGAACAGGGGTGAGAGGTTCCAGGCCTCGGTCTGAGGCATGGGGTGGTCGTATATCATTATGCTCTTAATGTCACGTGAGTCAAAGTTGGCGGCCATGACTGAGGGGTCATCCCTGAGCTCGTCGTCACCCAGATCCCTGGAGTCTTTCTCCAGGTCCCTGTACTTGTACTCGGTGTGGGCGTAGATATAGGCGTAGGTGTTGTTTATGAGCAGCTTGAGGTCGTAACGTGTAGGCGCGGTCTGCTGCTGGTAGTCGGAATACCGCTCCATCAGGTAGCCGAAATTCACCTCATATCCCTTGTCCTTGAGATAGCCGAGCAGGTCTGTGGAGTAGTTGCCCTTATCCAGTTCGGATTCCACATCCTTGACTACGTCATAGGCCTGGAAGGTATAGTAGTCAACATATTTGCGTTGCTCTACGATTTCCACGTCGGGAAGTATGAGTCCGGTGGCTACATTGATGATGGCGGGAAGGTTGTCATCCTTGTCGGCTTCGGTGACACCGGTGATTTGTCTTACGGATTTGGTGCGGAACTGGTTCTCACCGGGCAGGTATGCGCGCAGCAGGGGGAGTCTGGACCTCTCAAGCTGTATGGTGACATTGGGCGTGCGTGACCTCTTGCTGTCGGCCATGGGGGTGGCCCTGATGGAGAGTCTGGCCCTGTCATAGAACTGAACACCCATGTCGAATCCGAAATATCCGGTCTCATCGGTCTTGTATGAATATGACTCGGTAAGCGTCTTGTCCTGTGGCATGAGCGTACCGCCTACCACTACGTTGCTGACCGGCTTCTTGCCGGAGTTGTCAAGGATCCAGCCGTTCAGGCTCAGTCCCTTCTCGAGTCTGAATGTCTCTTTGAAGTCGGTTATGCCGGCCATCCTCTGCCAGTCGTATTTTTCCCATCCCTGTACCATACAGAGCAGGTCGAGGGCGCTCAGACGGTCCTCATTCTGCGGATTGAAATAGTAGAAGGGGTCCTCAAGAAAGCCTTTCAGGTCCGATGACAGGAGCAGGTTGGTGCGCAGGTCATCGGTAAAGGCCGATGATATGTTGCGGCTGTCCTTTACCGACAGGCAGAACCGGTCGCGGAAGGGTGTGCCGTTGCCGTCGGTGAGGTTGAATGAGAGCGTTATCTTGTCAAACGGGGCATATGATGTCTTGTCGGAACGGATGGTCAGCTGCGGAACCGGGATGTCGGGATTCTCGTGATAGAAGGATCGGGTAGCCAGTATCTGTCCCTTATTGTTGAAAAGGGTCATGCGGATGACTCCCTCGGGGAGTTGTGAGAGATCGAACCTGTGGGTGTTGGTCTCACCCTGGACCTTAAGGGTGGAGAATCCTACCAGGTCGCCGCGGCAGGTCAGTGTCATGCCCAGCTCCTGTCCGTTGAACTGCGGGGTGGAGCGGAAGGTGAACTCTATGTTCTGGGCATCGGCCTGTGAAGCCTGCAGGGAGAATCCTGTCTGCTCGGCATCGGGCAGGCTGAATGTGCGTGTCTTGTCACCTACGGTTATCTTTACGCTGTTGCGGCGTGACAGGGGAGTGAATGTGAACGATCCCATTCCCTCATGTACGGTGCTGAATGATATGTCGGTGTCCTCAAGGGTTCCGGTGGCCTGGACGCTCAGGCCGTTCTCGCCTGTGACCTTGAATGCCACGCGGTTGGGCTGTCCTATTATGAGATGGCCGCCCTCGGGAAAGAATGACACGTTTATATCCTTTTGCTTGGGAGTCTCGGGCCGGATGGGGCGGGTGTTGCCCTGATACATGTTGATCACAGGCTTCTCTTCGTAATATGACCCTTCAAGCTTGGGCTTTTCATATACGGCCAGGACACGTGTGAACAGGGCATCGGGACCAAAGTTCTGCATGTAGTTG
Source organism: Bacteroidaceae bacterium (assembly GCA_045131955.1). Taxonomy (GTDB): domain Bacteria; phylum Bacteroidota; class Bacteroidia; order Bacteroidales; family Bacteroidaceae; genus Colenecus. Next base: position 8,534 of record JBGURN010000232.1, on the reverse strand, counting down.
GTGTAGGCGCGTATCTCGTAGAATCCGCTGGGGTAACCTACCACGCCGCGCAGCTCGCGTGCCTGAGCTGTGCTGCCGTCCAGGAGGGCGAACGAACCGTCGGCCTGGCCGGCCACGATCATGAGTTTCTCCTGCTTGAGCAGTGTGCCGTCGGGAGATATCAGGTCAACATAGAGTACGCGGCTTTCAGGTCTCTGAAGAGACGATGCGTTGACCACGAATGCCTTGAACCAGATGGTCTCACCGGAGTAATATGAGGTGTTGTCGAACTGTAGATATACCTTTTCCTGCGGGAAGATGTTGTTGAACTGATGGATGTTTCCGGCATATTTCATGAGGGAATCCACTACGCTGTTCTGGCCGGAACCGGAAGTGGCGGCTCCAAGCAGCATGATAAAGGCAAACAAGATCTTCTGATAATGCTTGGTTAGTAAGTTGTATTTCTTGGTCATGGATGAATGGAATTACAGGTGCAAAAATAACAAAAAAGTAAAAAGTGATAGGGCTATCCTATTTGATATTAGCATGAAAACCGATATATTTGCAGTCCGTTATGATATACGGATTTGACAACGACAAGTATCTTAGGATACAGTCCGAACACATCAAGGAGCGCATCGCTCAGTTCGGAGACAAGCTTTACCTCGAGTTCGGAGGCAAACTCTTTGACGACCACCACGCAAGCCGCGTGTTACCCGGTTTCCAGCCTGACAGTAAGCTCAGAATGCTCAACCAGCTCAGCGAATATGCTGAGATAGTAATTGTAATCAGTGCCGTTGACATTGAGAAAAACAAGGTGCGCAGCGACCTGGGCATAACCTATGACATGGACGTGCTGCGTCTCAGGGAGGAGTTTCAGAGCCGCGGCCTTCTTGTAGGATCGGTTGTCATAACCCACTACAACGGCCAGTCCAGTGCCGATGCCTTCCGCGAGAGGCTCAAACGTCTTGGAATCCAGACATACGTACATTATATCATTGAGGGCTACCCCAACAATGTGGCTCTTATCGATTCCGATGAGGGATTCGGCCGCAATGACTATGTCAAGACTACACGTCCGCTTGTAGTCGTTACAGCTCCCGGCCCCGGAAGCGGCAAGATGGCTGTCTGCCTGAGCCAGCTTTACCAGGAGCAGAAACACGGAGTGAAGGCCGGTTATGCCAAGTTCGAGACATTCCCCATCTGGAACCTGCCCCTGAACCATCCGGTAAACATTGCCTATGAGGCCGCCACGGCCGACCTGGATGATGTGAACATGATTGACCCGTTCCATCTTGAGGCTTACGGCAAGACCACTGTCAACTATAACCGTGACATAGAGATATTCCCTGTCCTTGATGCCCTGTTCAAGGGTATCTACGGACATAACCCGTATAAGTCACCCACCGATATGGGCGTTAACATGGCAGGCTTCTGCATCAGTGATGACGAGGTATGCTGCCGTGCCGCCAAGGATGAGGTGATTCGCCGTTACTACACCGCTCTGGGTGATATGGCCAGCGGTAAGACCAACGAGAGTGAGGTCAACAAGATAGCTCTGCTCATGAGCAAGGCCGGCATAACGACCGCCACCCGCCGTACCACCGTTGCCGCCAAGGAGCGTCAGGAGCAGACCGGTGTTCCATCGGCCGCCATGGAACTCTCGGACGGAACTATCATAACAGCCAAGACAACCGCTCTGCTCGGACCGAGCGCCGCGCTCATACTGAACGCTACCAAGCATCTGGCCGGTATTGACCACAATGTCAAGCTCATTCCGCAGAATATGATAGAACCTATCCAGAAGACCAAGGTCTCATATCTGCACGGTAACAACCCCCGTCTTCATACCGATGAGGTCCTGGTTGCGCTCTCCATACTGAGCCAGCAGGACGACAACTGCCGCAAGGCTCTCGATATGCTGCCTGAACTGCGCGGCTGTCAGGTACACTGCACGGTGCTTCTGAGTGAGGTGGACCGTAAGATTTTCCGTAAGCTGGGCGTGGGCCTGACCTGCGATCCGGTCAAGAAGAAATATTTTCCTAACGGACAGTAATACAATGTCACGCCGGACCGATGTGCCCGGCTGTGACCTTAAATAGGGGGAGTATGATACGCGTACAGGTTTTTGATGACATGACTCTCTGCACTGATGCGGAGGTGGAGCGTATGATACCCCTTGTTCCTGAGCCCCGTCGTGGCAAGGCGCTCGCCTTCAAGCACACGTTGGGGCGTTTCTGTTGTCTCAAGTCATACCTCATGCTCGCCGACCTTCTGCGCTCAGAATTCGGGATCGGGGAGTTCAGCATGAGCATAGGCGGTCACGGCAAGCCCTATCTTGCAGACCGGGCCGATGTTCATTTCAGCATAAGTCACTGCGGCCGTGCCATTGCCGTGGCTGTGAGTGATAGTCCCATAGGCGTGGATGTGGAGGCGTTCCGCGATTTCAGTGACGGGCTCCTCGACAAGAGCATGAACGCCCGCGAGAAAGCCGCGATACTGGCATCGGAAGAACCCAAGGAGGAGTTCGCCTCACTCTGGACCCGCAAGGAGGCTGTGTTCAAACTGCTTGGAACAGGAATAACCGATAACCTTCACGGTATACTGTCAGACAAGACTGCGACCGATACCGTGGTCAACCATGAGAAAGGTTATGCGGTATCGGTCGCCGTTATGGGTGGCAGCTTTCCCTGTCAGGCAGGTTGGCTGTGATAGTCCACCAGGCCTCCCATCGGACTGGCCTCAATCTTTCCTATCGTCATACCAAGTGATTCGGCTGTCTCGGTCAGCTCAGCTGAGAAGCTGTTGGCCAGCGAGCCTACAAAGTGTACCGGAAGCCAGGGCTTGTGGTAGTTTATCACGTTCCTGGTAAAGAACTCCGAGAAGCACTGTATTATGAGCTTGTGAACCTCGGGAACGTTCCTTTTCTCATAGAGGAAAGGTGAGAATCCGGCTATGTAACGGCTAGGCAGCGGCTTGCGGTATACATTCTCGATGATTATATCCTTGGTGAGTGAATACCGCTGCATGAACTCCTGGCTTACCGACTCTGGGAGCTGGCGTTTCAGGCAGTCGCTTATAAGACGGCGGCCAAGTGCGGCGCTGCTGCCTTCATCACCCAGTATGTATCCCAGTGAGGGAACCTGGTCCACTATATTCTTTCCGTCAAACAGACATGAGTTGGAGCCTGTTCCCAATACGCAGGCAACTCCCTCGGCATGACCGCAAAGGGCGCGTGCCGCTCCCAGCATGTCACTGTCGACCGATATCACTGCCTTGGGGAAAAACTCTCCGAGTATAGCTGCCATCTGGGTACAGATGGTCTCGGTGGCGCATCCGGCTCCGTAGTAGAACACCTCGCTGACACTGCCGGGGTCAATACCCTGGATGTTCTTTATCAGCTCGTTTTCTATGATATTCCTTATCTCATCAATAGGCTGATGGCAGGGGTTGATGCCCTGTGTCTTGAGGATACGGAGATCCTCCATGGTATTGAAGAATCCCCAGTCAGTCTTGGTGGATCCGCTGTCAACTGCGAGTTTCATCTTGTTTCTTTCCAAAGTCGGGTTCGTATTTTATAAAAGCCGATACCAAACAGGTTACGGCACAGCATCCTATCACCCAGATGAAGAACCATCTGTATCCCATGAGTTCCTGCAGCTTGCCTGAAATCATGCCGGGCAGCATCATGCCCAGAGCCATGATGCCGGTGCTGATGGCATAGTGTGACGTCTGGTGTTCACCGCGTGCGAAATACATCAGGAACAGGGTGTATGCGGTGAATCCGAATCCGTAGCCAATCTGCTCCAGGAACACGCAGCTGCTTATGAGCGGCAGGTTCTGTGTGGGCATCCAGCTCAGATATACATATACCAGGTCAGGTACCGATATTGCGGCTACCATATACCATATGCATTTCCTGAGTCCGTATCTGGAGAGCGTTATGCCGCCCAGTATTCCGCCAAGCAGCAGTCCGATCACACCTAACGTTCCCTGTGCGAAACCTATCTGACCGGTGGTCAGTCCCAGACCTCCCGCATCGGTGGGGTCGACCAGGAACAGCGGAGCTATCTTGCCTAGCTGGGCCTCGGGAAAACGGAACAGCAGTATGAAAAGTAGCGCCGGTATGATATCGGCCTTACGGAAATAGCTCACGAATGTCATGCCGAACTCCCTCAGTATGTTGCGGCTTGATATGCCTATGGTACAGTCTGCCACGGGATGGGGCAGGATGTAGGAGTGGTAGAGCCAGAGCAGTATCATGAGTGCGCCGGCAATCATGAATCCCAGGGTCCAGGCGCGGACCGTGGAGCCGAAAGTCTTCTCAAAGTAACCCACCAGGATAAGCAGGCCGCCCTGTCCGGCAATCATGGCTATACGGTAGGCGGTGTTCCTTATACCTACGAACAGGGACTGTTCGCCCTCGTCAAGACCGAGCATGTAGAATCCGTCGATCGATATGTCATGGGTGGCGGAGCTGAAAGCCAGCAGCCACATGATGGTGAGTGACCATCTGAAGAAGTTGGTCGCGTTAAGCGTCAGTCCTACGCCTGCCAGTCCCGCTCCCAGTATGAGCTGGGTGAGCAGCAGCCACCAGCGTTTGGTCTTGACCAGGTCCACGAACGGGCTCCAGAACGGTTTGATGACCCACGGCAGATATAACCAGCTGGTATAGAGGGTCACGTCGGCCACGCTTATGCCCAGCTGTCTGAACATGATGGCCGATACGGTGACAATCAGCACGTACGGTAGTCCTTCTGCAAAATACAGTGTGGGAACCCATGCCCACGATGCTCTCGGTGATGCCATTTACTTAGCGGGGATAGCCTCTTTCAGTTTGTCGATAACAGCCTGGCGTGCCTCGGGGGTGGGGTTGCGCTTAAGGGTCGTGCCCTCAACCAGGTTGAGGTCGGGATACTGCTCCTTGAGCTTGTTGTACGAGTTGGTCAGATTGCTGCTGCCTGAAGTTGAGAATATGATTACTGTCTTGCCCTTAAGGTCATTCTGCTCAATGAATGTATTGATGATATTAGGTGCTGCATCGCCCCAGATGGGGAATCCTATGAACACTACATCGTAGCTCTTGAGCTTTTCGGGTTTGGCCTTGATCTCGGGGCGGAATGACTTGTCGGCCATCTCCTTGAAGGCGCGTGCCTCGCGGTTGCCCAGGTTTACGTCTTCGGCGGTATAGGGCTGTGCACCCTCGATCTCAAATAGGTCGGCACCGGTTGCTGCTGCAAGGTCCTGTGACAGGGACTTGGTTATACCTGAAGCTGAGAAATAGGTGATGAGTGTCTTGGGCTCCTTTGCTGAGCATACTGCCATTATCATGGCTGCGAATGCAAGAATAAGGGTTTTCTTCATAATTATTAATTTTCTGATGTCTTTACGGAAGGGTTAGTCATTTACGACGCGAATATATGAATTATTCCTCATGAATGGGAATCCTGTTAATAATTAAATAGGTCATACGGTGGGGTATCGGAAGAAATTTAAAAAAATCATCAAAAATTTAATGATTTAGATTGCCATTTAAAAAATTAAATATACATTTGCAGCGAATACAATTGCAAATCATATGAAAGAATCAAAGAAATCCATTCAGGAGCTTACCAAGGCGGAGCTTGAGATAATGCAGATAGTGTGGAATCTGGAAGGCGAGTTCGTAATCCGCGATGTCCATGAGAGGATGAAGGATCCCAAGCCTGCTTACAGTACGGTTACCACCATTGTAAGGATACTTGACACCAAAGGATTCCTCTCCCACAAGACCTACGGCCACAGTAACGTCTATAAGGTTGAGGTGACCAAGGATGAGTATACCGACTCTTTCATGCACGGCGTGCTGAACTCCTTCTTTGGAGGTTCGCTGAGCGGACTGGTCAACTACTTCTCCGCCCGCAAGTCAATCTCCACCCAGGAGACTGACGAGATTCTCAAGATACTTGATGACGATAAAAAACAATAAGCCATGCGTCCGGTCATAATCTACATAATTGAAACGTTCCTCTGCAGCGGCCTTTTCCTCCTGTTCTATCGCATGATGATACTGAAAAAGGTCAGCTACGGTTTCTGCCGCCGTTATCTGGTGATTACCATGATCCTGTCGGCAACAATCCCGTTCCTTAACGTTCCCCTCTATCCGTCCGAGACCATCTATATGAATGTGCCGGTCATGACAGCACCCGAGGAGAATGTGGAGAGTACCACCGTACTCAAACCGTCGGCCTCAACAACTGCGGCCCCGAATGAAACTGATTTGAGAGGAGGGCTGACTGAGAATGTCACTCAGGTCAAGCTGAGTCCCATCGATAAATGGAGGTTGTTCTTTGCATCGGTCTATGTGACCGGAGTTGTGCTCTCCCTTGTCATAGTAGCCTGGGGCATAATTGCCGTGGCACTGATAAGACGCAGGTCCAGGATAGAACATAAGGAGCAGTATGACCTTGCGGTAAGTGACCGTGTGGAGACTCCGTTCACATTCATGCATACCGTATATATGGCCTTTGAGTCCGATGAAAAGACGCGGGCCCATATACTGAGCCATGAATCGAGCCATGTGCGTCACCGCCACTCGGTCGAGAGACTCATCATGTCGATACTGCGCTCCCTCAACTGGTTCAACCCCTTCATGTGGATTGCCGAGCGACGTCTGGAGGAGGTCCAGGAGTGGCAGGCTGACCATGACGCCCTTGATGACGGATATGATCTTACAGAATACAGGATATCAATTATAAAACAACTCTTTGGCTGTGATCCGGAGATAGCTTCAGGGTTGAAAAGTACATTCACCAAACAAAGATTTTTACAGATGAAACAACCAGAAATTAAAGAAGGATCAGGACCCGAGGCCCTCTCCACAACTCTCCTTGCTGCATTCCTATTCATATGTTTCGGATGCGGACCGGGCCATTTCGACTCGCCCGTAAAGAAGGTGGGATCCAGAATTGAAAGCAAAGACTTCATTTTGTCGGCTGACCATTTCTTTGACGCCGAATATGAGGAGGGTGTCCAGACAAGACGTCATTTCGTGAACTACAAGTCCGACGCCACCAACTTGAACAAGGAGAGCGTTGAGATCTATGAGAATTTCGACTTGAAGTATCCCGTCACGATTGCCGTAAACGGTGCCGATACTGCGTCATCTCCCAATGACAGGGCCCTGAGATGGGTGGATGAGTCCACTACCATAATCATTGGACATAAGAAATCCACTCTTGAGGAGTTCAAGGCTCTCAAGGAGGGTGAGTACGGCAGGATCATATACAACAAGCCCCGCGGCAAACAGAAACAGTTCGCTTTCGTATATGTGGAGAAAAACCGGTATGATGAGGTGCCCTCATACAACTATGAAGTCAAGGTTGACAGGCCGGACCTGGAGGATATGAGTGATGTCATTAGTCCTCATGGATTCGGGTTCTACGAAGGGGTGTTTGTCTATCAGACGGATCATTGCAATGTGGCTGTCCCTGAGGCCAAGTTCGTAATTGACGGAGAGAGGGTTGACTATGACACGTTCCGTGACTACCTCTTCCACAATTCCTTGGGCGGACTCAATATATTCAGGAACGATGCCGCCAGAAAACTGTTCGGTGACGATGCCTGGGAGGTGGTTGAGATAAATCATAAAAGAAGGACCATGTTCATCAGCTATTTCCAGGGTGAAAATGGAGAACCGGTTCCCACATTAGGGTATGGAGGAAAAAAGTCGTACAGCTATGATGAGATCGCTCAGGCAGTCAATGATATGAAGGAGGCCAACAGGGCAGCCGGTGAACTGACATTGATAAGGTTTCGTGTTGAGTCTTATGTGCCCGACAGTACCTATATCGACCTTATCAATAAATGCATAGGACATGATGAAGACGTAAAACTCATTCTGCTGCGTTTTAAGGATACAATAAAGAAGGAGAATGGAGTGACTATACATTACCATACGTCAACTGATAAGATAGGCGGATAAGCCTGAAAATACTCTCCCTTGTTTGCAGCCGGTCCGGGCATCCCTTCGGGGTGTCCGGATCAGTCTGTGAAAGGCATAACGGCATAATACCTGAGAATCACTGAATATGACTGTCGTTTCTTATGCGGAATAATCCTATCTTTGCACCATGCAAAGCCATCCTCATCACACACCCGGAATGGATCTCTCCAGGATGCGTTTCTATATACGTAAACTGGACAGCACCACTCATGTCCGGACCGATGAGGTGCCGGTGTCAAGGCTCCCGCTCATAGGTTTTATCTATGTGACCCAGGGCGAGGTGCTGGTGGAGACCGGCGGGACTCCGTTCCTATGCCAGCCGGGTCATGTGCTCATCATTCCGGCAGACAGCCCGTTTTCAATACGTTACTACAACGATGCCACCGGATATACCGGGGGATTCGCACCGTCGGCGGTTCATGACAGCCGTATACTAATGTATATGACAGCGCCTGTACACCAGGCTTTCTGGTTTGACGAGGCGGTCTTTATGGCCGAGTTCTTCAATATGATGCTCGCTTCATTCCATAAGCATGACGAGGTCTTCATAGAGAAGGGGCTTGACCTTTTC
>JBGURN010000231.1:0-14501 GCA_045131955.1 Bacteroidaceae bacterium | reverse complement strand
GGTACCAGTCTCCGTTCAGGATACCCCACTCCTCATGTATGAACTCATCGTCACGGCCTATAGCTATATTCTCACAGGTCTGCTTGGTACGGTCATAGTCGGAGTGGGCGTAGAATGCCTGCTCGCCGTTCTTGATCTTTTCACCTACCATACGGGCCTGCGCCTTGCCGTTCTCGGTAAGGAGTCCTGCACGGGAGTAATCCCTGCCACGCTCGCCATGACGGATAAGGAACACCACCCTCTCACTGGGTTTCAGTTCTGAAAAGACAGTGGCAATATCATTAAAACCGATATCGGTATAAGTGGGCTGCGCAAATCCTGCACCGCACAGGAGGATGGCTACCGCCATCAGCATGATCTTTCTCATAGAAGCATTTATGGTTTATTTGTAGGCTTAATATTCAAAGTGAGGTATAGGCTCCAACTTGAAGATATTGTTTACGTGCTTTTCATCTATGATTGCCTTGATCTTGGGATCATCACACACGCCGGTGCGTATGTATCGGTCAAGAGTAGCATATGTAAAGCCCAGGTTGTCCTCGTCACTCTTGCCGCTCAGACCGTCTGAGGGAGTCTTCTCCACCAGGTCAACAGGAAGTCCCAGCACCTTACCGATGGCAATGACCTCAGCTACGGTCAGTCCGCCCAGGGGAGAGAAATCACCGGCGGCATCACCGTAACGGGTGGAATAACCTACCCAGTCCTCCGACAGGTTGCAGGTGTTGGCCACACGTCCGTTCATGGACTGTGAGATTGCATAAAGCGTGGTCATACGTACACGCGGCTGCATATTTATGATGGTCTGACGGCTCACCTCCTTACCCTGCGCAGCGAGCTGCTCCTGGACCGATGTCATGAGAGCCTGGCAGGTGTCGGCTATATTGACGTTGATATGGCAGATGCCAAGATGATTTATCAGTTTGATGCTGTCCGATATGTCCTTCTGCACACCGTTAGGCATGGTCACGCCAATGACACGGTCACGGCCCAACGCCTCCACGCATAACGCTGCAACGGTACTGCTGTCCTTGCCGCCTGATATACCTATTACGGCATTGCAACCTTTACCATTCTTCTCAAACCAGTCTCTGATCCACTGAACGACCTGGTCCTTTACCACTTCTGCATTGAATGTTTTCATAATATTAGCCCTCTCTTTTGTGTCGGGCGCAACCTCCAATTAGTTTTTAGATTGACAAATATACTCGTTTTTAACGGCAAATCCGCGTACATCCACAAAAATAGGGAGGTTCACTCCCTCCCTATTCTCATGTAAGGTTTCAATTGCAAAAACGTTTGGAAAAATGTATCGTTCAGGTTTTGTCCTCAAGCGGGAAGAACACCGGCATGACGAACACGATGGCAATCACGGAGAACAGCATGCCGCTCATGACTCCCACCGCAAAACTGTACCAGAACTCAATCTCATGTCCGTCAAAAAGGAACGGTATGAGGCCCAGCACAGTACTCAGTATGGTCAGCATGGTAGGCACGATCTTACGGTTGAACGCCTTAACATAGGTCTTGATTCCCTTACGTCCGGAAGATTCCGCTATGGTACGGTATTCCGATGTCAGGTAGATGCCTGCGTTTACCGTGATACCGCACAGCATGATCAGCGCCGCATAACCGCCCTGCCCGAAGCTCACGCCCACCAGCGGATAGGCCAGGAACATTCCGATAAAGCTCACAGGTATGAGAATCACTATCATCAGCGGTATCCGGAATGACTCGAACATAGCTGCACAGATCATGAATATGACCACTACCACCAGGAATATGATGGCTGTTCGCTGCCTCTCAGGAGTCCAGTATCGGTTGTTGTAGCGGCTGCCTACGCTGAATCCCATAGGCAGCCTCTCGTTGAACCTCTTGGTTATGCCCGATATCATACGGTCACGCAATTCATATGACCCGATGAACTCAAAGCCCACGGTAATGGCATACTGCTGGTTCTCGCGGTTTATGTCAAGTCCGGTCCTGCGTTTGGTTATGGTTCCTATGTCACTCAGACGTATGCTGGAGCTGTCAATCATGGTCAGGTCATTCCTCATATGCCACAGGTCATGATAGTCTTTCTCCGATGACACCAGACGCACGGAAGTATAGGACTTTCCGTCATAGACCTGACCGGCGCCACTGTCATAAAGCTGCTCCTTCATGTATGAGAGATAGTGGTTAAGGTCGGTACCGCGGCGAACCAGTTTCTCGCGGTCCAGGTCCATATAGAACTCACTGCCCACGAATGATCCGTAACCCTGTGAGAAACCGGCCTGCCCGTTTACGCGGCGGTTCTGTTTAAGGGTATCAATCAGTTCCTCTGCATATTTGTACAGCAGGTCATAGTTATATCCGTACAGGCTTATGCTGTGCGTCCATGAACTGTTGAATATATTGTTGTAAAGAGCCTGGTCTTCCTCACCCAGTGATTCTATCCTCCAGGTAGCTCCTCCGTAGCGAGTAGCCTTTTTCCACAGTTCCTGCTTGAGGTCATAGGGGAAACGGCTGTTCTGGAACTCTTCCTTGAAACGGACCTCCAGGCTGCCTCTCAATCCTGAAAGATGGCTCTCAAAGGTGCTAATCTGGGGATACTGCTGCAACCAGTTCTCCATCTCCATGACAATGGCGTTGAGCTGCTGCACGTTCTGGCCCTCCGTGAGGTTGGCCGACATTCGGAGTATAACCTCCGGCTTCTCCTCCGATCCACGGTCAAAACTCATCCTGCCACGGGAGAATTTCTGGAACAGGTTCAGGGAACCGCCAAGGCTGTACTCAAACCAGGACTTGTGTCTCTGATACCACTTGCTTCCGATGGTATTGTTATACAGGCCCACCAGTCCGCCTTTGGTACGCTGTTCATACGGCATCTCGATATCCTTGTGACGTACCTCGTTAGGCAACAGATGTACGGGCAGTCCGAACAGCCATACTATAAGGATGATATAGAGAGTCCTGTGAGCGCGGCTCCATACGGTGATACGCTCATACAGGTGTGTGGTCTTTACAAGACGGCGACGGCGTGACATGGTATTGTTCACCACACCTTTGTTCTTTAAAGGCCAGTAGTAGAGCAGCGAGGGCACAAACAGGAAGGCGATTATTATGGAGAGTGACAGGTTAATTACTATCACCCATATGAAATCGGTCAGGTTGGCTCTTGAGCTCTCCGGCAGGAAGAACACCATAAGCAGGGCCGCAATGGTGGTAAGCAGGGCACCTGTGATGGAGAACATGACCTTACGGTTTCCATAATAGGTGTAATGGTCCGCTATCACTATGGCCGTATCAATGATTATGCCCAGTGACACCGTGATTCCCGCCAGGGAGTAGAGTTCAATGCTCACACCCAGGAGCTTGTAGAAAATGACCGCACTGAGCAGGTTCACCACGATGGTAAGACCTATCACCATCAGATAGCGGAAACTGCGGCTCACGGCCAGCACGAACAAGAGCAGTATGGCCAGTGACATGACCGCACGCAGGAATATCTTGTCTATCTCATTCTCCAGATGCTCCGATGCGTCATATTCCTGTCTTATGGCAAAATTCTCGGGGAAATGCTCCTTGAGTTCCTCCATCTTCTGTTTCACGGCATCGGTCACCGCCAGGACATTGATATCGTCTGTTCCCGATACAGAAAGGCTGATGGTGTTCAGACCGTTTATCCTGTCATAGCTTGAGGGGAGCTGCTCCTGGTATTTCACGGTGGCAAAATCACCCATGTAATACATGCGGCCGTTCACCTTTCCGATAGGTATTTTCTCCAGTTCACCGGTAAGGTCAGTAGTCTTGAGACGTACCAGCATAAGATGGTCCGGAGTGACCTGAGTACCCACTATCTGGTTCTGGAAATACCGGCTCATGGCCTCGCTCAGGTTGTTGGGTGTAAGGCCCACAGCCCTCAGGGAGTTGGGATTGAACGTAAGAACCCATTCAAAAGGAGTTCCGCCCGATGCCCTGACACTCTCCACACCATCTATGCGTGACAAGGGAATGACAATATGGTCGTTCGCATATCGGGCTATCTCCACACTCGGCATATCGGCATTGATGGTGTATGAAAGCAGCGTCTGCGATCCACGGCCGCCACCTCCCGCCGAACCGCTAGGAGCAGGCCTGCTAGTACCCTCCGGCAGTTTGTTACGGATCTGGCGCAGACGGGTGGACACGTCAAAACGCGCAATCTGCATATCGGTACCCTTCTTGAACGTGAGATTCACGCTTGAGTAACCTTTACGCGTATTCGCGCTGACATTCTCCACTCCCTCAACCGTATTGAGGACACCCTCCAGGACCGATGTCACCTCCATCTCCATGACACGCGCCGAGCCTTGTCCGCTGCAGCCCACGGAGATTGAGAGGTTCTCCTGCGTAGGACCGTACTGAACCGTAAGCATCTTGAGCCAAAGGCAAGCCGCTCCAATCAGGGAGAGCACCACCATTATTAGGATTACGGAAAAAGCGTGGCTTTTCCTTCCCTCCATCGGTTTATTCTCTGAGCTTTTCATTTCTCAGTGCGCTTATAGATTACGTAATAGGCCAGGGGAACAAAGAATACGCTTACGAATGTTCCGGCCACCATACCGCTTATAAGAGCCAGTGACAGAGGATATTGAAGGTCACTACCCATATCGCCGCGCACCAGGAACGGAGCTATGGCAAGTATGGTAGTGAGTGATGTCATGACAATAGCCTTGAGTCGACGGCTGCCCGCCTCGAGTATGGCATGTTTCAGGCCAAGCCCACGCTCCCTCAGACGGTTTATGGTATCCACCTTGAGAATGGAGTCGTTGATCACTATACCGCACATGACCACCATACCTATCATGGACATGAGGTTCAGGCTCTCACCGAACAACCAGAGCACTACCAGCACCGCAAAGATGTCTATGATAAGCTCACTCAGGATTATGAACGGCTGAACAAGACTCTCGAACTGTGCCGACAGTATAAAGAAGAGCAGCAGGATGGAGATTATGAGCACGTTTATGAGCTCACCTATCATCTCACGGTTGGAGAAATAGGTACCGCTGAAGTTCACATCGAACTTGTCATCGGCACGTACAATCTGACGGATAGTCTCCATCACCTCACGGGCCTGACGTCCCTTTACATCGAGTGATATGGGATAGAACTCACCGTCCACACCCGATATTATCTCCTTGAGGTCACGGTTACGGGTCTCCCTTACAAGTACCTCAAGCGGGATACGGCCGCTGCCGGTCTCCAGGTAACTGCCCTGAATCAGGTCCTTAGCCTCCTTCTCACCAACACCGATGACCACCGGCATGGATATGTCACCTTTTGATATACGCAGCACTGAACTGGCGTTCATGGAGTTCTGCAGGTAGTTCATTATCTGGCCGAAACTTACGTCATAAAGGGCCAGACGCTCCGGGTCGGTAATAAGCTCTATATACTCGTTCCACTCGGGATTCTCCACATAGACCTCAGGCAACGCCTTCTGGATCCTGGCAAGCATCTCCGTGAGTCGTTCCGGACTGGGAGTCTTGCCGTCGGTGGAATGGAGTCTTGCCACAACCGATGCCTCATGATCCTGGAACAGCATATCGAATATATTGCCCGATGCCTGACAGTCATGAACCGCATTAGGCCACTCGCGGGTTATGAAATCATTCACACCTTTCTCCACCCTCTCTATGTCGTCGGTGTCATCGGCCTTGATATAGACCGTAACGCCGGAGAGACCGATCTCACGGGTATGAGCCAGGGCGAACTGCTGCACGCCTATCATAGCGGTGTAATCCTTGATTTCATCGGGGAACTGAGCCAGGATCCGCTCCGTACGGCGGGTGTTCTCCTCGATTGATATACGCTCGTTCCACTCGATATTGAGCAGCATGTCGCTATGTGACATGGTAGGCAGTTTCTGCTTGTCAAGGCTGGTAAACAGCACGCCTATGAACACAACCGAGACTGCGAATATGCTCCACATCACGCCTCTGCGACGGAAGAACCAACTCATGACCTTCTCATACCCGCCAGTCATACCGCTCACGCTCACCTTGCTTATGAACCTGTTGGGTCTGAAACAGGGCTGCTTGCGATAGAACGTGTAGTAGAACACCGGAATAACCATAACCGAAACGATAAGGGCCGATACCAACGTGATGGTAACCGCCATAGCCTCATCATAGAACATGGCACCGGCTATTCCGCTCATGAATATAAGCGGCAGGAATATGGCACATGTGGTGAGCACCGAACTCAGCATAGGCGTGAACACCTCCTGAGTACCCAGCACGCAGGCATCGGCCAGGTCCTCACCTTTCTGCCACCGCTGCGTTATGTTATCGATCGTGATGATGGAGTTATCGACCATCATACCCAATCCCAACACTAGTCCGGAGAGCGATATGATGTTGATTGATATCTTCATCACGTAGAAGAACAGGAACGAGAGTATGAGTGCGGTAGGGATGGTGATAACCACCAGAATCGGGCTCCTGAGGTCCTGCATGAAGAAGAAAATAATGATACAAGCGAACAGGGCACCGTAAATCAGGTTACGGACCATGTTGTTTATGGAGTAATCCAAGAGCTCCGTCTGGTCACGTGTCACCTCAAAGCTGAGTTCCGGGTAGTCTCTGGACAGGATCTCCATCTGGTCGTCAAGTCCCTTCTTGAGGTCGGCCATTCGTGCATCGGACCTCTTGATGACGGCCATTGACACGCACTGCTTGCCGTTGGTCTGTACCTTACCCTTGACACGCTGCTCCACCTCACGGACCTCGGCCAGTTCCTTGATCTGATAGGTGCGTCCACCCAGCTTGAGCCATACATTCTCCACATCCTCACGCGTGAGGACGCTGGTCTCAAACCTCACGTCAAAACGGTACTCGCCGTCTCGTATGGAGAGGCTTCCCAAACTCATGTTGGCGTTACGGATGGCGGTATTCAGAGCGCTCTCGTCAGTGCCGATGGCACGGAGCCTCTCCATATCGGGGATGATAAGAAGCTGCGGATAGATTATGCCCGACATATCGACCATAGCCACCTGAGGCAGCTGCTCCAAGCGTCTTATGATCACCTCGCGGCAGAAATCACTCATCTCCAGCATCTTGTTGCCGCCGGCATATACGCCGTCCTTGAGTGACACGTTGATAAAGAACGCCGGGATATCGGTAGCACTGGCTCGTGCAATTATGGGACGGTCCTCACCGGCATCCCAACGGGCACTGGCCAGATCCACACGCTCGTTCACGTCTATGAAGGTGTAATCAGCGTCGGTACCGTACTCGAACGTCATCTCAATCAGTCCGTTACCGTCCTTGGCTGTACATATGATATCCTTAAGATGAGGCACCTGGGCCAACTCGGAACGCAGAGGCTGAAGCAGAGCGTCATTCAGCTCACGTGCACTACGGTCAGGCGATGTCACCTGGACCGTAATCTGCGGAATGTCAATATCGGGCACCAGTGATACCGGCAGTTTTCGGATTGCCGTGATACCAAGTACCATAACCGCTATCAGCACCATAGTCACCGCTATGGGCCGCTTTACTATACCCTTGAACATGGCTCGTTACTCTATGACTACAGCAGCTCCGTCACCCAGGTTCAGGTTACCGCTCGTAATGACCAGATCACCCAGTTCCAGCTCAGCGCCACGGTCCTTGTTAGGCTCCACTGAATGCTCTGTGGTATTTGACATGAGGATATTCACATAAGTCCATATGGCCTGACCGTCCACATAACGGAACAGCACATCCATATTGTCACGGATAACCACCGCGCTCTTGGGAACTACCATCTGGTCGGGAACCACGTTCTCAACAGTAATACGTACGTTCATTCCGTCCATCAGGTTATCGGCGCCGGGCACCTGTGCGGTAACGGCAATCTGACCGTTCTGGTCAACAGTAGGATTGATCGATACAATCGAACCTTTGAATACCGCATCGGACTCCACGAACGGAGAAACCAGTACAGGCTGGCCCACATGCACGAACTTATACTCAGTCTCCAGGACACTGAACTTAACGATGTAACGGCTGTCGTCAATCAGGGTGCAGAGCTGTCCGCCCTGCTCATGAACACGTCCCTTGACACTTGCCACCTTACCGCTGAAAGGAGCCGTGAGGTCACACTGGCGGTAAGTCCTCTCTGCATTGGCAAGAGCCATCTGTGCATCTATAAAACCGGTGTTTATGTAAATGACACGCTTCTGGTCAGCCGGAATCTTGGCGGTATCGGCCAGCGTGTAACCGTAATCCAGCAGGCGGTCGGCCAGAGTCATCTCGGCCTTGTCAAAAGCCAGACGGGCCTGCTCCAGCTGACGGCGGGGCTGCTCCTTATCGAGCGATGCCAGGATCTGACCCTTCTGCACCTTCTGTCCGTCATGAACACCTATATTGGCAACCGTACCCTGGGCGGCGAACTGTACACTCACCTTGCTCTGGGCCTCAAGCTTACCGTTGCACACAAGCTGCTTCTTGAAATCCTTACGCTCCAGAGCCTGCACAGTCACCACATTCTTCTCGGCAGTGAATGCACCGCGAGCCATCTGTGCCACGGGTACGTTCTCAGGTTCATTGTTTTTCTTCTTGCATGAGTAAACCAAAGGTAAAACCAATGCAACTGCTATAATTGAAATAAAAGGTCTATATGTTTTCATAACGGGTTTATTTTACGAGATTATCAAATTCTGCACTTATATCGACGCCTGACTTATAATCATAAAGCGTAGCTCTACGTATGCCATAGTAGTAGTTCCAGAAACTGGCCACCTTGCTCAGATAGGAGCTGATAGCCTGGTCACGCTTGTCCTTAAGCTGGTCAAGCTGTGTTACGGTCATGCTGCCGTTACCAAAGTTCCTGACCGCAAGCTCATAGCTCTCATTGGCCAGCTCGGCGGCACGTTTTGAAATCTGGCACTGGCTGCGCTGGTCATTGAACTGAGTTACCTGTGTATAGAGGTTCTGACGGAAATCAATCATATCCTGCTCCACCTGGTTGCGGGTAACCTGTGCCTGAGCCTGTGCCATACGCACACGTCCGCGGCCCTGTCCCCAATCCAGGATAGGAATATTAAGTGTCACTCCAATCACCTCCTGATCCTTGAGCTGGGTGAAAGACTCCTCGAATAACTCCGATGACCCCGACATACCCACACGTGCGTTCAGTCTGGCTGAGAGTCCGCGGTTTGCCTTGGCACGGGCTACGCTCTCATCGGCCTGTACGGACTGTACCTCCTGACGCAGACGGAATGATGAGTTCTCAAGGGCACGCTCCAGCACATCGTCATAATCCAACACAATCTCAGGTATGTCATAGTCAATTATCAGGTTAAGATCCGTATCCTCCTGATAACCTATGAATGAGCAGAGGCGGTTCATGGTAGTGCGCAGGTTCACGCGGCTGTTGCTCACGTTAAGCGAGTCGTTAAGCATGCTCACCTCAATCTGCATGAGCTGGTCACGTGTAATGGTACCCATCTCAAAACGGGTCTGACCGGCCTCGAACAGACGTTTGCTCTCGTCAAAGCTCTTGACTGCCCTCTCATAATTCTCCTTGGCACTCACACAGTTCCAGAACAGCGATACCGTATTCTGACTGAGCTGTTCCATATTCTCTATGTACTGCCTCTTGGCAATCTCATACTGCGCAGGCTGGGTCTTCTTGTCCCACTTGAACTGGTTGAATCCCCACAGGCTCTGAACATATGACAGAGATAACGGCTGTGCATA
This sequence comes from Bacteroidaceae bacterium, assembly GCA_045131955.1. Taxonomy (GTDB): domain Bacteria; phylum Bacteroidota; class Bacteroidia; order Bacteroidales; family Bacteroidaceae; genus Colenecus. The sequence continues at coordinate 4,791 of JBGURN010000231.1, read as the reverse complement.
GTATGAAACCATTCTGGACGGGCTGTACTGATCCAGTCTCTGCAGACTAGTGGTCAGCTGCACCGTACCTCCGGTCCATGGAATATTCTGGCTGAAGTTGAGTGTCACATCATTATTCATATTGTAACTGGCCCGATAACCCAACGCACCGGTCTTGAAATCCTGCAACTGAACAAGTGAACGGTTAAAGTTGACCAGGCCGGCACTCAAACTGAGTGAGGGCAGCAGTTGAGCCTTGTATGAACGGAAACTCCAGTAGGATGCTGCAAAAGTGTTTCGGTTATTCAAGGCAGAGATCGAATTCTCCTGTGCCAGCCTGACCACCTCATCCATGCTGAGGGTTCGCGGAACTATGACCTGGGCTGAACACAAAGGATGCACCAATAGTGTTGGCAGCAGCAACACCGCTTTCAGAAAAGAACTTTTCATAAGATTGATTGCAAACAAAGTATTTAGTTAAGTTAATAATAGGTTTACTGCAAAAGTAAAAAAACAACACCACATTTAGCGGTCAAATCGGGTTTTATTTATTTTGATTATTTTTGTCAATACGATGAATAATGAGATCTCAATTATCAAAGCCACACCCGAGCACGCCCGATTCATAGCCGAGAACGTGCTCAGGGCGCTGCATATTGATGAGGTCAGTGAGGAGCATCTGCAACACATGGCCCATATCAGCCGCCGTTCCGATACCCTTTACAGCTGGCGCAACGCATCCATCGCTCTCTATGACGGCGTACCTGCCGGTATGATGGTCGCCTACGATGGGGCCCGATACCGCCGCATGCGTGACGTCACGTTTCCGCTCATAAGGATGTACGTAGGTGACGACTATCAGAATATGGATGATGAAGCATGTCAGGGAGAGTTCTACCTTGACTCGCTCGCAGTCCTGCCGCAATACAGACGCAGGGGTATTGCATCGGCCCTTATAAAGGAGATGTTCAGGCTTCGCGACCAGGCCGGGATTCCTCTTGCCACCATAGCTGTCGACCCGGAGAACGATACCGCGTACCGTCTTTATCTCAGCAACGGATTCCATCATGACGGTCAGATAAGGGTCTTTGGCACCACCTACATGCGTCTGGTCTGTCCATAATACAGAATCAACACTTTTTGTCATCCTAGTTCATTTTACTGTGATTATTACCTATATTCGCAGCAGAGTGCAAATGACTGTTACACTAACCATTACCACCATATCAGATAATGAGAAAGACTAGATTCCTGTATGTTTGGGCCCTGCTGGCAATAGCTGCCATGGCCTCGTGTTCGGCTGGCAACAGCTGGGTGAAAGTTGAGGGGAACAAGTTTGTTGACCCGCAAGGCAACGAGATCATATTCCGTGGCCTCTGTTTTTCCGATCCTGTCAAGCTGGTTCGCGACGGCCAGTGGAACGAGCGTTACTTTGAGGCTGCCGCTGACTGGGGCGCAAACGTAGTCCGTTTTGCCGTCCATCCGTCCAACCTGAACTCCATGGGTTGGGAGCAGACATTCAAGGCAATGGACCAAGGCATTGAGTGGGCCAAGCAGCACGGCATGTATGTAATCATGGACTGGCATTCCATAGGTAACCTCAAGGAGGAGCGCTACACATCGGCCATGTACAACACCACTAAGGCTGAGACATTCAAGTTCTGGCGCACCGTGGCCCAGCGTTATAAGAACGAGCCGCAGGTTGCCCTCTACGAGATATTCAATGAGCCAACCATCAACGGAACAGGCCCTTGCACATGGACTGAGTGGAAAACCCTCCAGGAGCAGATCATTGACACCATCCGCGCCTACAACCCCAACGCCATCTGCCTGTGCGCCGGATTCAACTGGGCTTATGACCTCACCCCCGTGGCCGATGAGCCTATTGCCCGTCCGGGAGTAGCATATGTTTGCCATCCCTACCCCATGAAACGCTCCGAGCCATGGGAGGAGCAGTGGGAAAAGGACTTTGGTTATGTGGCCGATACATACCCCGTCATCTGTACCGAGATAGGATACTGTCTGGAGAATGAACCCGGAGCCCACATCCCCGTAATGTCGACCGATGTTTATGGAGAGCATATTACCAAGTATTTTGAACAAAAGGGAATTTCATTTACCGTATGGTGCTTTGACACCAGCTGGGCGCCCATGCTCATAAGCGACTGGGATTTCACCCCCACCACTCAGGGCCGTTTCTTCAAGGCTTACCTGCAGAGCAAGAAATAACCAACTACACATCATAGTAATGGAGCTGTCCGGTCCGTCCGGTCAGCTCCTTTTTTTAAATCGGGATAGCGCTTGTTACGGACCTTACGTCCGCCCACTATTCCTATTATGAAGTCATCGGGAATGAATCCCCAATAACGTGAGTCATTCGAGTCAAGACTGTTATCACCAAAAGCAAAATAATAGTCATGAACGAAAGTATGACAGCTCAGGGTATCACTAGGCCAGAAACCGGTCTCATACTCAATGACCGGACCGTATATAGCCCTGCCCACGGAGTCAAGTTCAATGGTCACCCCCTTCTTGGGAATATACAGCGGACCAAAGTTCTTCATGGTCCACATAGGCATGGTGAACGGCATGGTCGCCATGAACTTGGTACGCCATAATATGCTGTCAGGGGTGTTTTGTATTACCAACTGGTTCTCAAGCACTCCTATAGTTCCACGGTAATTGTTATTCCATGTTATGCCATCCCTCACCCCTATAGTGTCGCCGGGAGTTCCCACCGCACGCTTGCAGTACACGTAGTTTATCTTGAACTCTATCTCAGTCCATCGGTCATAGCCCAAGGGGTAGTTGAAACAGATGGCGTCGCCCGGCCGTATCTTCCTCAGTCCCGGCATACGGAAACACCTGAGCGGAGCATGATCATCAAACTTGAATGATGTGTAGATCCTAGCGCCATGAAGGAGTTTGTTCACCCATATCTTATCACCCGGGACCAGCGTAGGCTGCATGGAGTTGGAGGGTACGATGAAACGCTCCGCCACGAATATGCGCCTCACATAGTGAGCCGCACTCAACACCAGCACACAAACCATTACACGCAACAGGATATCGGTTATCCTGTCGACTATTGAAACTTTGGGACTCTGACTATCCTTATTTCTGAATTTGAATCTCATTACTGTTCAATCTGTGGTAAGTAACCGGCTCTAATCTCTCTTATCTCACTGCGCAGGCGTTCCGTATTGACAGATTCCACTTTGGGAATGAATGTCTCCACCCTATCGGCCATTTTCAGGAATCTTGTGGTATCGCCCTCGGTGTGATACAGCTTGGCCAAAAGATATAACGGATAGAGACGGTTAGGAACCATATAGAAAGCATGCTTGTAGCGTTCCTCCGCTTCACGGTATTTTCCCTGAGCCAGGCTGTTGTTACCCATCACGTTCCAAAACATGGGGTCGCTGCTAATCTTGGTTCCCAGTTGGAGTATGGAATCACTTCTATAATAGTCTCCACTCATTCTATATATCTGACTATAATCAAATAATACATTCTGATCAACTATAGTTTCTGAGCCTGTCAGGATATCACTGCCAACAAAAATATTGGATTGACTTAAAAATATGTCCTTATTATACTGATATGAGCGGTTATCAATTTTATCGAATATATATATATCCTTACATAGCTGATAGTATGATAAAAGTACCATAAGACTATAAAAAGTCACATTCAGTATTTTATTTTTCTCAGTCTTTCCAACTGATGCCAGAAAGGCCGTAAACATTAAGGGGAATATTTTTGTTTCAAACGGATAAGAAAAGAAAGCAAAAACTGATAATGACAACAACGGATAACACCAACTATCTCCACTCTTGAAAGATATTACAACTGATAATGCAATCAAAGCTATAAGTAATAACGCGGCAACCAGTCCGTACTCAACTCCAACCTTGATATATTCATTGAATGCATAATAAGGACAGTCCGCAGCCATTCTTATACTCTCAGGAATAGTACTTATATCCAACTCACCAGCTTTATCTCCAACCTTTTCACTGAAATATTCATACTGTTCCGATCCGTATATTCCTGCATAAGACCCGGCACCCACACCCTTCAAATCATTCTTCTGGATTATACGCAATCCTATTCTGTTCATATGCATTCTCCCATCAGCCGATGGTTTTTTTATAACATAGGCCCCTGCTCCCAAGATCAGAAATATAGATATCAGTAGAATCCTATTTCTCAGCATGAATTCCCAACTCTCATTAACACTTAATGCAAGTAACAACATGGCTGAACCGAAAGAAAGAATTGAAGCACGACTCATAGTTATAGGCAATAACAATAATGATAATGCCGATAGAGCTATAAGAAAACACTTAATGTTTTTATTCGCTGTCTTAGTTGAACATGCAATAAACATACTTGAGCAAATTGCCAAAAAGCATCCATACAGACCGGAGTTGGAAAAAGACCCAAAGCAGATTTCCTGACCTTTCTTTTTTCCTAAATACATGAATAGTTGAGAATAACCCTCAAACAATTCCTTCATACAAATAGCTGAAATAACAACCAAAAGAATAATGCTCGTCCATTTATGGCTAAGGGAGAACAAAACTCTGAACATGAAGTAAGACATCATATAAGGTGCCAATAGAACTATTGGATATAATTCGCAATTGGCATTCTCTCGGCTAGAATAAAGTATGATTAAACATAACGCCAAGAACAATCCGTCAATCAAGGACTTACCTTTGAACATTACCCTTTATAACTACAGTATCCGTCATTCCGGTTCCATCCCATTCCAGATAGATATACTTTTCATAGTAGCTAACTGTA
>JBGURN010000230.1:0-2372 GCA_045131955.1 Bacteroidaceae bacterium | reverse complement strand
TTGTTGCTGTCAAGTGTTACCGTGCCATTGAACTTTGTCCAAGTGAGCAAGTCTTGGTCAAGTGTCCAGTTCGGATAGAGATACTGAAGTGGCTGATATACGATTGCTGGATGCGATTGTAGGTTTACCGTTGTCGTTTCCTTTATCTGAAAAGAGTAGTAGATGATATGCCCGTTTGTCAGAGGTAGATTATACTGGCGAATCAGAGTTCGTTGGTCTGTTCCATCTACGGTCAGCGTTGCCACTCCGTCCGATATGGAGAGCGTAGCGGTGGCGTTCAGCGAAGACCATTCCGAAGCGTCAGCGAAATTGCCGTTTTTAATAAGCTGGTTAAACGGTGCGGTAACGGCAGGAATGCCTGTAATTACCTTGCTGTCAAGATGCCAGATACCGCCAAAGAGTCTGCGGTTCGTGTCCGTACCTTGCAGAGTGATTGTCTTGCTATAAGAGTTCTTTACTGCGGTAGGCATCTCCGCGTCTGTTGTCTGGAAGGTGAAAGGAACAGAGGTGGACTCATCCAAGTCCGCCCTCTTTCCTCCGATATAGAGCCGTATATTCCTCATTATCTGCGTATCTTCTTTTGTGATTCAGTCCAGGACAGAGAATAGTTTACCATCTTCCTGGAGTTATTGTCAAAGGTCTTGTATTCCAGGGAGGAATCGCGCATAGTCACAGGGATTTCCTCACCAGTCTGCATATCCACCATATAAACCTCCACACTCTCTACCAGGTGCTTCATCCGTAGGCTCTGGGAGTCAGTAAGCCATCCCGTTGTCCCTTTCCAGGTGGCCTCCATAGTGGCCTGGTAGTCCTTGCTCTCAAAGTCTTTGGTCATCGCTGCTGCGTCCTTCTCGTAGGAGGCGCGTGTGATCTTGTCCGTTTTCTTTGCCACCCCTTCCACAAGCAAGTAGTCAATTGCTCCGTAGGCGTTCACATATTTGAGCAAAGCACCACGGCACACATCCACCACCTCGTATTTCCATCCTCCGAAAGAGTAAGACTTGCCAGGCATACCGCCTATCCACTCGCCTACATTCAAACCCTTTGCAATGGCCTCGTTCACCACCAAAGAGCCTCCCTCATCGGTCACTTGCATAGAGCCTCCACTGGTTGCACCCCACAGAGATACGGAGAGCCTTGCTCCTGCTGGGACTCTGCCGTTGATTGGGGCGTTCAGCCAGAGGTTGTTTGTGTAATCCATAGACTTATCGTATGAGTAATCCCTTACGAAAGTGTAAGAGCCAAGCACCACCCCGTCATTGACAAAGTTCACATCCATAAAGTAAGTGGTGAGATACGGAGCAACCACCCTGGACACATCTACTCGGATGTCCGCCTCATCGGGGTACTTGAACGCCCTGCCAGAGTAGAAGTCCGCACCCCCTTCCTGAAGCTGGTAATCCTCCCAGTCCTCATCGCTTACTATATGCTGCATCACATCCTCCCAGATAGGGAACACACCCCCTGCGGAGAGGGTGAGGTTAAGTATCGCACTATAAACCACACTATCGTTGCCCGTCCTCGTGATCGTGATAGGGATTATCTTTGTCTGTGATACATTTCCGCCTGTGTAAGAGGCATTTAAGACCGTGTTATTTGCCAAAGCGATTGTCACTCCGTCAGGCAGAGAGCCATAGGAGATGGAGGTGTTACCCGTAAATGTACCAGTAAAGGTAATAAGTGCCTGTTCTGTTCCGCCCTCCCAGGTGAGGATTCCGTCATAACCCAAAGCCGTCCTCCAGGCAGGGTTTATCTTGTGGGTGCTTCCAGATGCCCCTTGCGTGAGGGTAGCCGTGGCGGTGATGGTGTTGCCCCAGATGTCCGTACCCGTGAGGGTGATGGTGTCTGTCCTGGCTGCGCCTGTGTTTGCGGTAAGAGTCAAGAGGCACACATACTGACCGCCTTGTATCTGCACTTGCGCGTTTGTCACCCAGGCAGCCGTGCCAGAGGCCGTAAGGGTGCTTGTGTCCATATTCGCGTAGGATATGCCACCCGTAGCGGAGGTATCTGTCGCTGCCACAGACATATTGCCCAGGGAGAGAGTACCTTGTACTACCACCACGCCTAACTGCGTCTTGGTGAGGGTGGTGGTGGCGGTGTTGCCTCCTCCGTCTGAAGCGGTGAAGGTGAGGGTTGCGCTCCTGTTCGTGCTGCCTGTGTTCGCTGCGAAAGTGAACACAAACCTCGTGCAAGTCTTGCCACCGCTTGTAACCCCGTGGGTAGTGGTGGTGAGGGTGCAGTAAGCCTGGTTGCTGGAGGCGGTGGTGAGGCTGTCGTTCCCTCCGTTGGAGTAGATGTCTATGGTGACTTGGCCTCCTGTGGCTGCAATGTTCCCTGAAGGGGATGCGCTCTCTATCTCCGCGCTTATACTC
>JBGURN010000229.1:0-9764 GCA_045131955.1 Bacteroidaceae bacterium | reverse complement strand
CATCATATTCCTGATATTGTTATTCTGTGCCGGAGGTGGCCTGCTGGCTTATCTCATCTGCGCACTCGTAATGCCTGAACAATGATTAAAGTCGGAATAATAGGAGGTGCCGGTTATACGGCAGGAGAGCTCATCCGCATTCTTCTGGGTCATCCCGATGCGGAGATAGTATTCGTAAACAGTACCAGCAACGCCGGTAACAAGCTCAGCTCAGTTCACGAGGGTCTGATTGGTGAGACCGATATGACATTCACCGACCAGCTGCCGCTTGATACTATCGATGTGCTGTTCTTCTGCACAGCTCACGGTGACACCCGCAAGTTCATGGAAGCCAATACCCTGCCTGAAGGCCTTAAGGTGATTGACCTCTCCATGGATTACCGTCTGGAATCCGAGGACAACCCGTTCATATACGGTCTGCCCGAGCTGAACCGTCGTGCCATCTGTAAGAGCCAGTATGTGGCTAACCCCGGTTGCTTTGCCACCGCTATCCAGCTGGCGCTTCTGCCGCTGGCACGCAACCTGATGCTGAACGATGACGTCTATGTGAATGCCATCACCGGCAGTACGGGTGCGGGTGTAAAGCCGGGTGCAACAACCCATTTCAGCTGGCGAAACAACAACATAAGCATATACAAGCCGTTCACTCACCAGCATCTGCCTGAGATCATACAGTCTGTAAAGCATCTGCAGAGCAGTTTCAGTTCCGATATCAACTTCATTCCCTACCGTGGTGACTTTGCCCGTGGCATATACGCTACAGTAGTGGTAAAGAATGCAGTCGATATTGAGGAGCTCTACAGGATTTACCGTGAGTACTATGAGGCTGACTCATTCGTACACGTGGTTGAGGATCCTATCGACCTCAAGCAGGTGGTGAATACGAACAAGTGCCTTCTGCATCTGGAGAAACATGGTGACAAGCTGCTAGTGGTATCTTGCATTGACAACTTGCTTAAGGGTGCAAGCGGTACTGCAGTACACAATATGAATCTTTTGTTCAATCTTAAGGAGACTACAGGTTTGAAATTAAAACCGTCGGGTTTCTAATTGAGAATTGAGAATTGAAAATTGAGAATTCAATTGAGGTTTTGAATTTAGAATGAAATTATTTCCAGTATATAGCCTGTTCCCGGTGAATATCGTTAAGGGACAGGGTCAGAAAGTGTGGGATGATAAAGGCCAGGAGTATCTGGACCTTTACGGTGGTCATGCAGTGATCAGCATCGGTCATGCACATCCTCATTACGTAGAGGCAGTGAGCCGTCAGGTGGCTACACTGGGCTTCTACTCAAACTCCGTGATTAACCGTCTGCAGGAGCAGCTTGCCGAGCAGCTTGGTCGAGTATCGGGTTATGAGGATTACAGCCTGTTCATGATAAACAGCGGTGCCGAGGCTAACGAGAACGCACTCAAGCTTGCATCGTTCCATACCGGCCGCAGCCGTGTGCTTTCACTTAAGAAGGCGTTCCACGGTCGTACATCACTGGCTGTCGAGGTTACCGACAACCCCAAGATCATTGCCCCCATCAACGCATGCGGTCATGTGACCTACCTGCCGTGGGGTGACCTGGAGGCTGCCAAGGCCGAGCTTGCCAAGGGTGATGTGGCTGCTCTGATAATTGAAGGAATACAAGGCGTAGGTGGAATACAGGTTCCCACTGATGATTATATGAAAGGACTGCGTGAGGCTTGTACTGCTAATGGCACTGTAATGGTTCTGGACGAGATTCAGAGCGGTTACGGCCGTAGCGGCAAGTTCTTTGCCCATCAGTACAACGGCATCAAGCCTGACCTGATTACCGTAGCAAAGGGTATAGCCAACGGTCTGCCCTGTGCCGGCCTGCTTATCAGCCCTATGTTCCAGCCCGTGATCGGTCAGCTTGGCACCACATTCGGCGGCAACCATCTGGCTTGCGCCGCTGCGATGGCCGTGCTTGACGTTATTGAGAAGGAGCATCTGGTTGAGAATGCAGCCAGCGTAGGTTCATACCTGCTGGAGCAGCTTAAGCAGATTCCCGGACCCAAGGAGGTTCGTGGCCGCGGCCTGATGATAGGCATGGAGTTTGAGCAGCCCATCAAGGAGATCCGCCAGCGTCTGCTGTTTGAGGAGCACATCTTTACCGGTGTAAGCGGCACCAACGTAATCCGTCTGCTTCCGCCCCTGTGCATCACCAAGCAGGATGCCGACCGCTTCCTTGAGAGCTACAGCAAGATAATAAGGTAATATTTATCAAACGGAAGGGGCACAAAAGGGACGGTTCTATCTGTGCCCTTTTAAGTTTGATCCTTATTAGCAATAACTTAGGGGCGGTTTTGAAAGTGCCATAAGGGCACAGATAGAACCGTCCCTTTTGTGCCCCCAATAATTGTTTTGTAATATGAACACGAAGTCCTTTTCATCATTCAAGTATGTGTTGGTATTGTTGTTGCTTGCCGTGCATGTGGCGGTAAAGGCAACTGATCCTATGCCTGGAGTTGCGTTAGGCTCTGGAGATGATACCAGCGGAGATTTCCCGACCTATGCCTATTGTGACTACTCCTATACTCAGCAGCTTTATACTGCCGATGAACTGGGAACCACAGGCGGTGCTATCCTGAATCTCGGTTTCTATTATCAGAAAGATGAGTATGCCTGGGAGCCCATTGATGAGTTTACCCGTACATTGGATATCTATATCGTCAGCACTGACAAGACCGCTTTTGATGATGAGAATGACTGGGTGAGCGTCAGTGATGCTGATCTCTGTTTCAGTGGCAGCGTGACTTTTACGGCCGATGATTGGTCATCGGTCACTTTGGATAATCCTTTCATCTATGACGGAAACAGCAACATAATAATTGCCGTTTATGACAAGACGAAAGAGAATCTGGACTATCTGCCTTTCCTTGCGTATGAATGTGACGGACAGTCCTTATACGTACAGGATGGTGGCGACGGAGAAATTTCACTGAACCCGCTGGATTTTGATCCTTCAACTTTTGACGGGGGATGGCCGTCGACCGGATATTACAAGAACCAGATCCGTATCAATGGCCTGTCAGAGATATCCAGGCCCAAGGGACTTGCTGCAAGATATGTTGACGGTACAGAGGTGGAGCTGAGCTGGATCAGTGATGAGTCAACCTTTGAGCTGAGCGTGAACGGACATATCCAGAATACCGTCATTACAGGTTACACATATAAACTGGAAGGTCTCCAGTATAAGAGTTCCGATACAATTAAGGTACGTGCCAAGGATGGCGATAAGGTGAGTGAATGGTCAGACTCCATCATCTTTGTCATGCCGTACTGTGCACCCGAGGGTATGTGCCAGATATCGTTTGAACTCTCTGACGAAAACGGTGACGGATGGGATGAATCGGCCATTATCGTGATGGTGCACGATGACGGTTATGTACTTGGAAAGGTTACATTTGAGGAGCGCTGGGCATCCAAGACCGTGACGATGAATGTCCCCGACGGGAAAGAGATAGAGTTCATATGGAGCAAGGCCCAATATGGTCACAGCTGGTATGACGATGAGTGCTCATACGTGGTCAAGAACCATAACGGTGTGGAGATATTCTCCGGCCAGGGAGCACTCCAGGATCCCGTCTATTATGAGGTAGACTGCAACTCGACAGCCATGCCATGCGTGGCACCCACCAATCTCAGGGTGACTGCAGTAGCAGCTGACAGCGCTCTGCTCAGTTGGGATGGTAACAACATGAGCTATCAGCTTGAACTCAGACCGTGGCTCCAGATTGGTAATGATGTGGCTCCGGCCGATACGCTGACCCGATACAGCTTTGATCTGAGCGAGTTCAGCGGCAAGGGATCGATCGCAATACGTCACTATGACATAACCGGCCAGATCCGCCTGCTCATTGATGATATAGTGCTGACTGACAGTCTAGGAAATGTAATCTTCTCTGAGGACTTTGAGGCCGATACCATATCATCGTACATATCATTCAGGGATATGGATGACGACGGAAACTGCTGGGATCATGGAATCTATGGAGAATGGACCGATGCTCACGGCCATCGTTATTTCAACGGAAAGGGCGGAATGGACTCAGACAGCTGGAGAGAGTATCACGGTGACCTGATGCCCGATGACTGGTTGGTCATATCGAGCGTAAAGCTGGGCGGAACACTGACACTGTATGCAAGAAACTATGATGAGATTACGCATAAAGAGAACTTTGGCGTATATGTATGTCCTGATTCCGTAGCGAAGATAGCTGTTGACGGAAACTCTTATCAGACGGCCGTGATCATAGATAATCCTTATTCATGGAGGATAAGGACGATTGAAGGTGATGAGAAGAGCAACTGGGTGGCTTCATCATTCATGAGTTCCGATAACCTTAAGGTGTTCAGCGGCAACGGTAACTGGGATGATGCTGACAGCTGGGCTCCCATGGGCGTTCCCACATATGACAACAAGGTGATCATCGAGGGTGAGGTAACCATACCGGAAGGCGTGATTGCCCAGGCCCGCAAGATAATCCTCAAGCAAGGCGGCGTAATCACCATCAGTGAGGGCGGCCAGCTCAAGCAGGGTTCATCGGCCCTTATGGTGAATATGAAAAAGAGCGTTAAGGGAGGTTCGGACAACCTGATTTCCAGTCCTGTCATAGACCGTGAGGGTATATACTGGATGGGATTCGGCTCTTACTGGGTCGATAACCTGGTGGAGAAAGAGGATTATTACGAGCTGTATGCCTTTGATCCTACCAGAACGAAGGAATGGGTCAACGGAAAGATCACGGAATACTATCCCACATGTGACTTTGACCTCTTTAAGGGAGGTATGAAATGGGGTAACGGATATTACTATTCCTATAAGGAGGACCTTGCGTTCACTTACACAGGATTTACATCATCCAGCTATGGCAGCAGGATAAGTGAGCCGATGGATTATGATCCGGCATCGGTCGATAGACATAACGGATGGAAACTGTTGGGTAATCCCTACACCTGCGACTGTGTGATATCGTTCAGTGAAAGTAACAGAGCGCTGTTCTTCAAGCCCAGGTCTTCAGGTTATGAGTTTGACATGTACCTGGATTCAGTCAAGCTGGCTCCGGGTGAGGGCGCATTCATATTCGTCAGCACATCGGGCTCAGTGATCTACTCAAGTGAGGTTCCTGCCGGAGAGATAACTCCGTACGGAATGGAGAAAGTACTGTTCTTCCCCGTGCACGGCCTGAATACCGACCAGTATGCAGGCGTATACAGACTGGCCGATGCCTATGATATTTCAAGGCTCATAGAAAGGTATAAGAATAACATGATCGATGTATTCACGACACGTTCATTCGAGCAGGACAAGGCCTCGACTGTATGCCTGCCTTTCAAATTGCATGAAGTTGAGGGCGGTAGCCTGTATGAGTTCGCCGGTGTGGATTATGACAACGATGAAGGATGGGTTGCCAGGATGCGTATCGTATCTCTTGCCGATTCATCAACTCAGGCAAACAGACCTTACCTGTTCATTCCGAGCGCTACGGGTGATGTGACTTTCAGGGGATATTTCCCAAAGGTTCCGGAAGTGATTGAGGCTGATGAGAACAATGTGGGCGACTGGAGCCTTGTAGGAACATACGACACCTTGTCTTACGGCTGTGATCCGTTCTGTGGCGACGTGCTTAAACCGGCCGGCGGTGAGTTTGTCAAGGCAGGAACGGATGCATCGGTCATTCCCTTCAGCGCATTCCTCAAGTATACCGGTATTGAAACGGTTCCTGAGCTCATAAAAGTCAGCTTTAAGGAACCGGAAGGCCCGGATACCGCCGTCGGAACCCTTAACACAAAGACCGGAGAGCTTACCATCGACGAGTGGTATGACCTCAACGGCCGCAAACTGGAGAACGCCCCCTCAACCAAGGGCCTCTTCATCAACCAAGGCCGCGCAGTCATGATCCTCAGATGATAAAAATTAACGATCTCACGGAATAAGGGGTATATCCTCTCAGGGACTCTCGCACCCACGCGAGACCAGTGGGAGGGGCCCGCGACTAAAAATATCTATTCTGGAACGATCAGTTTCGGAATAGATATTTTTCGTTGTGGGAGGGCGTTGTCCCTGAGAGGATATACCCCTTATTCCCCTAAATAATGCAGAAAATTATTTGCGGGAATCAGAGCCCCAGAGCATCTTCTCGCGCAGCGTGCTGAAAAAATCGCCTCCGTGGGGTTTGATGACGTTGATCTGGAAAGGTGCACGGCTTATCTCGATAGCGGTGTGCTCAGGGCAGCTGAAACTGTTGCCGTCGATTGACACCAGGAAGCTGTGGCTGCGGCTCTCCACGTCCAGACGGATGGTCTGGTCAGCTGAGAGCACCAGCGGACGCATGGTGAGGCTGTGCGGAGCCACGGGGGTGAGGCAGATTACGTTGGTTCCCGGAGCGATGATGGGACCGCCCACACTCAGGGAGTAGGCGGTGGAACCGGTGGGTGTGGCCACTACCAGACCATCGGCCTGATAATGGATCATGGGTGTGCCTCCGACCTTGGTGGCTATGGATATCATTGATGATATGTCATGCTTGAGGATGGCTATGTCATTGAGGGCATAGGGGGTGTGGCCCTGGGGCAGACCGTCCATGCTTATCTGGAGCAGGTTGCGGCGTTCCAGAGAGTACTGACCGGCATGGATGAGACGTATGGCCTCATCAACATGGCTGCAGGTGATATCGGCCAGGAAACCCAGACGGCCGGTGTTGATGCCGACCATGGGGATAGCCTTGTTGCCTACACGGGTAGCAGTGCGCAGGAACGTGCCGTCACCACCGATGCTGATCACGGCATCGGCCTGAAAGTCGTCATCGGTTATAAGGCTGTCATAGGGAATATCCAAACCCATGGTGCCTGTCAGGAATTCCAGATAACGGCTCTCCACGGCAATGGTATCGCCCAGTGAGTGCAGGAGACTGAATAGTTGCTGCTCGTGACCGCAGGTCTTGTCTGATGACGGATTTCCGAAAATGGCGAATTTCATCTTTATACTCTTTTAATCATAGGTGAGCGGATTTATTGTTATCTTTGCTGATTGGAGCAGAGAAGTTTTCCGGCTCTTGGCAAAGATAGTTCATTTTATCATACAAAGGACTTATGACCAGATTAAGTGTAAACATAAACAAGATTGCAACCATCCGTAACGCACGTGGTGGAAACAATCCGGATGTGGTTAAGGTGGCGCTGGACTGCGAGCGGTTCGGTGCCGACGGCATCACCGTCCATCCCCGTCCCGATGAGCGTCACATACGCCGTCAGGATGTATATGACCTCAAGAAGGTCCTGACCACAGAATTCAATATAGAGGGCTTCCCGTCGGTCGATTTCATGGAGCTGGTAAGCAAGGTGAAACCGGCTCAGGTCACGCTCGTGCCCGATGCCCCCGGACAGATAACATCGAACCATGGATGGGACACCCTGAACAACCAGGCTTTCCTGACCGATATCATTCAGGAACTGAAGGGTAACGGGATAAGGGCATCGGTTTTTGTCGATGCAAACCCGCTGATGGTGGAGCATGCCGCCCTGGCAGGTGCCGACCGCGTGGAACTCTATACCGAGCCTTACGCCACCAACTACGTGGAACTGGATCCTGAGATGGCTGTAAAGCCGTTCGTGGAGGCTGCCCGCAAGGCAAAGGAGTGCGGTCTGGGACTGAACGCCGGCCATGACCTGAGCCTTGTGAACCTTAAGTTCCTCAAGCAGAGCATACCCTGGCTGGATGAGGTGTCGATAGGTCACGCGCTTGTTTGCGACGCCCTCTACCTGGGACTTGAAAAGACAATCAACGAATACAAAAACTGCATTTTATAATATGTTCCTACAATCTTCAACTATCGCCCAGACAATATTAGGCGATTCTTTGGCACAGAGCCAGATGGCCGTTCAGTTGGCCGAGGAGACTACTGACAAGATGAATCTTTTTGACATGGCGCTCAAGGGAGGCTGGATAATGCTGATACTCTTGCTGCTGTCAATCGTCTGCTTCTACATCTTCTTTAACCGTATAGCAGTTTGCCGTAAGGCCGCTATCGACGATCCTCATTTCATGGACCGCGTGAACGATTACATGAAACACGGTGAGAACAAGTCTGCACAGATATTCTGCCAGGCTACCGCTTCACCTCTGAGCCGTATAGTTGAGAAGGGTATAGGTCTTGCAGACCATGACGCAAAGGATATCCAGTTGGGTATGGAGAATGCCGCCAATGTGGAGATTGCCAAACTGGAGAAGGGACTCAAGGGCCTCTCAACCATAGCCAGTGCCGCTCCTATGATCGGTTTCCTTGGAACGGTAATCGGTATGGTCCGTGCCTTCTGGGAGATGTCGAATGCAGGTAACAACATTGACGTGTCACTGCTCTCAGGCGGCATCTACGAGGCTATGATCACCACTGTCGGCGGTCTGATTGTAGGTATTATCGCTCTGTTCGCATACAACTTCCTGGTTGCCCGCGTGGACAGCATCGCAAACGAGATGGAGTCATTCATTCAGGATTTCACCGTAAATCTGGAGAAGTGATATGTTGAAGAGACGTAACGAGGTATCACCGCAGTTCAGCATGTCGTCCATGACCGACATCATATTCCTGCTGCTGATATTCTTCATGATAACATCAACGATGGTCAGCCCCAACGCCATCAAGGTGTTGCTTCCTCAAAGCTCACAGCAGACATCGGCCAAACCCCTGACCCGCGTCATCATAGACCGTGACCTGAACTACTACACAGCGTTCGGCAATGATGACGAGATGCCTATAGTGTTTGAGGAGCTGACCGATTTCCTCATCGACTGTTCCCAAAAGGAGCCGGAGATGTACGTGGCACTTTATGCCGATGAGTCAGTACCCTACAAGGAGATTGTAAAGGTACTCAATATAGCTAACGAGAACCAGTTCAAGGTTGTGCTTGCCACACGCCGTCCTGACCGTAAGTAAGACCCGATGAAAACGATTGTCAGAGAAAACGGATTCAACATATTCTCACTGTTGTGGACACTGCTTGTCCACACTCTCGTTGTGGTCCTGCTTCTGGTAATTCATCTTACCAGACCTATCATGCAGGCCGAGAGCGGCGTTCCCGTGATGCTGGGCAATATGGGCAATCTGGATACCGACTATGAGTTTACCGAGGTGAACTCCATGCCGGCTCCGCAGCCCGCTGCACCACCTGTTCCGGTGGCTCCTGTGGCTGAACCCAATATCACCCAGAACCTGGAGGAGACAGTGGCTATAGAGAGCGGTGAGAAAGAGAAGACCGTGACACCGCCTCAGGAGGTTGTCAAGCAGCCTACACCTGAGGAGATACGCGCCGAACAGGAGCGTCAGGCCGCTGAGCAGGCGCACAACCTGATGGCCAACGCCTTTGGCCGCAGCAACGCCATGCAGGCCAGTCAGGCCACCGCAACCGCCCAGGAGGTCCAGGGAACTCCCGGCTCTGAGCAGGGTAACAGTGACCAGGGTAAGCTGACCGGCGAGGGTGCCTACGGAACATGGGACCTTGGAGGTCGTGATATGATGGGCGGTCTGCCCCGTCCCGCATACAACGGCATCCAGGAGGAGGGTCGTGTGGTTGTTACTATCACGGTTGATCCCAGTGGTAACGTCATAGCAACCCGAATAAACAACCGAACCAATACGACCAACCTGCAGCTCAGGAATGCAGCTGAGGAGGCAGCCCGTCGTACCAAGTTCAACGCCATAGGTGGTGAGAACAACCAGACCGGTACTATCACCTACTACTTCAAACTCAAATA
>JBGURN010000228.1:0-2138 GCA_045131955.1 Bacteroidaceae bacterium | reverse complement strand
CTGTCAACCGGCGGTTGCAAAGTGTTGAAAAACCGCCCTTTCAGTTAAAATCTGACTACTTCTGTATTCAGCATGTGTCCAAGAGCCTCAAGAGCGTCAGCTGCATCTCCGTATATGACCGCGAAGTGAGGCTCAAAGCCCGCCTCTATGGTTGACTGTACCAGTTCCCTCGCACAGACATCTGTCTTTACCACTACACTGGTACCGTAGAACTGCTTTTCTTTATCGAGTGCCTGTCCTCTTGCTCTACACGGTGTTTTGACATGTCCACATTACCGTTCTTCCTGAAGGTCACGCCTTCTGCCTCAAGGAGTTCCCGCTGCTCGGGCCAGCCCGGCACGGTACGTCCTGCGCTGTTCACGACTCTGTGGCATGGGTGGTCGCCATATCTGTCCGCCAGGCTCATTATCTTGCCGATGAGACGCGAGTTCTTAGGACGGCCCAGTACCGCAGCGATCTGTCCGTATGACATCACTTTGCCGGGCGGTATGCTGTCCGCTATCGCGTATACCTCGCGCATAAGCTTCTCATTCATCGGTCTTGCCGCGCCTGATGTCAGTCTGAAACTCTCATCAATAAGATCCATTACATCTCTGTCTTCCAGAGTGTCATCCAGCATGACAGATATCCATTTCTTATGGTTCATGTGATACGCAGGGTATATGCCCCGTATCTTATGCAGAGCGCCCGTCTTGTTCTCATCCGCTTTAAGGTTCAGTACATCTATGGCCTCTTCATCAGCTCCCTTATCCAGAAGCCTCCTGTCGATGTTCATGATAAGCCCAAACCATTTATTGTTGCTGCCATGTCTGAACACTCCGGAAGCTCCGTGTTTTTCATCCTCCCATGGGAAGTCCGGTTCCACCCCGTATCTGTCGAGTATGGAAGCAGCAATGCGGTTGCTCTGGTCCGAAGCAAAGGTGACATCCGTACAACAGCTGTCCGCAATGTCCCGCAGAAGCTCCTCATAAGCCTCCCTGACCGAACCGACAAATGCTCCGGCATAGTTAGACATGCGAAGAGGCGTATACTCCTCGCCGATCATGTTATCCATTACTCTGCCGTTCACCATGCCATTTTCATAAACCCTTATCTCGGCAGTAAAATCACCGTCCAGAAAGTCCCTTGACAGTGAGTAGCATGCATCATTATTAATGAATCCGTAGTCTGCCAACCGCTTGATATTGAATCGCTTCCGGCTGAACACTTTCTGTTCTATAGTCATCAGTTCTATTTAATCCTTAGTCCCCTAAGATACTCTTTCTGTTCCGGAGTTATCCTGTAGCTCTCGACCGCCTTTTGTATAGTCTTATTATGAGTCCACTTATCCAAGCGATTCTCCTCTATGTATGGGATGACCGCATCATACTGTTTTGCCAGTGCCGTCGCGAAATACCACGCCCGCATCATGTTGACATAGTACTCATCCGACTCGATCGCGGCCACCATCTCCGGATACTCAGGATCGAAGTCAGCATCCAGATAGTGCTGCATCAGCATGCCGGCAGCAAAACGTATAATGTATGTTTTATCCGACTTCAGCCACTCCCTTATATGCTTAAGCAGGTCTTCTTTATTCTTTCCGAACACCTTAGGCGACAGTTGGTCGCATGTTGCCCAGTTGTTTATATATGGAAGAAAGCGTTCAACCTGCGCCATGCATGTGTCGTAGTCCTTTGTCAGCGAGATAATGAACGCGTGCAGCTGGTTCTCATCGAACCACCTGTGAGGCAGCGCCGCAAGGAACTTGCCTGCATCCGGCTCTTTAGCCATTGTCTTCGCGAGTTTTCTGAGTTCAGGCGTGCGTATGCCGATCATCGTTTCCGGATCTATGTTCGGGATCAGTTTAGCCTGGAAGTCTCTGTATTTCTTGTCCTGAAGTTCAAATAGTCTCAGGTCATTGGCATTCATGACTTTATAACCGTTTTCTATCAGAAGAGATGCAAACACCCCGTTGCCCTCAACTATCTTCCCCGAGAAAGACCCGTCATAAATGTGTCCCACGCCGCATGTCGGACTGCGGGGCTGCAGGATGGCAAGGTCGATCTCCTTTTCTTTTGCCAATTGCAGACACTTTTCCGCGCCTTCTCTGAACTCACGGTCCTTGTTCTCACCCGCGCTGTTCATGACTATGCCGT
>JBGURN010000227.1:0-1944 GCA_045131955.1 Bacteroidaceae bacterium | reverse complement strand
GCCGAAGCTTCCGTGCATATCCGCTACGACGGCAGTGCGGAAGTCACGGCCACGGCTGCTGGCGGTAGGGGAGAACTGTACAAGTATGTGTGGCAGACCTCCATTGATGACGGAGCTACCTGGACCAGTGTTGATACGCAATTGTTAGCCAGTGACACGTCTCTCCTTGTGTTGGAGCATAACACGCAACCCACCCTTGTCCGGGTGTTGGTGACGGATGCTTCCATAGAGGCTTGCGAAGGCGTTGGTACTGCGCAGGTGGCGTTGCCGGTGGCGCACATCAAGTTGGCCTTGGAGGTGAGTGTTCCCGATGTGCCGCACTGCTCGCAGGACTATCCTGTCACGGTGACCGTCCGTAACTATGGTCAAGGCACTGCTGACAGTGTGTGGGCCAAGGTGAAGTTGCCTGACAACGTTGACTTCGTCAACCAGGCCGACTCTATGCTGTACCTCGGCCACATGCCTGGCGGCATGGTGATTGACACCGTCATCAACGTTCGCAGTTATGTCATCCAAAACGTGCCCAGTGCCCTTCCGGTCAAAGCGCAAATCTGGTATTGTGTGGAAGGCGACTCTGTACCCTCAGTCACGTACGGCGATTGGGATTGGGAGCGCACGGAGCTCCAGTTAGATGAGGATGTCGATACCATGCATGTGATGCCATACTTCACTTTGGATGACTACCATATCACCGGTTTTGACGACACGGTCTGCTACTTGGGAACGGCAATTCTTCATGCATCTTCTAATCAGACTGGCACGCAGTATATACGCTGGTTCGGCGACAGAGCTTTGCGCAACCAACTCAAGATAGACACATTGGTCGCTGGACAGTTCTCCGAGTATGAATTGGATAGTCTGAGAACGGTTACCACGTTGTATGTGACGATTGAAAGTGAGGATTTGTGTCCGGCAGTGCTTGCGGGTGCCGTAGATGCGAAACTCAATGCATCAGAGACTCAAATTGTGTCAATGACAAATGGACAAACCTACTTGGGACTCTCTGACAAGGTTCGTTTTTATGATGCGGGCGGATCAGGAGGCAATTATAACAATAACGAAGACTTTACGCATACCTTTATCACAGGTTCCGGTGAGGTGGCGTTGCGTTTGAATTCCATTAGCATAGATAATGCTGGGGATGTGTTGACCATTTATGACGGTCCGACAGCATCAGGCATTCCGCTTGCACAGATTACATCAAGTGTCAATTCAACCATGATTTACACGAGTACCACAGGTGCGCTGACTTTGCGCTGGCACTCTGACGGTTCCAGCGTGGGATCCGGTTGGAATGCCGATGTGGTGAATACGGTCAATTATGCTTCTTCACAAGCCACGGCCTATCTGTACGAACCGCTTGCAGTCACTGAGGTGACGGCAACGGATGATTATGTCTGTTATGGTGACAGCGCAACAGTAACAGCCTCCACAGGCATTGCCGCTCCACAGTATTTCACATGGTATGATGCGGATTTCAATATGCTGAAGCAGGATACCAGCAATAACGGTACCTCTAATCTCACGGTCTATAACCAGACCCGTCAGAACACCTACTATGTGGCTGTCGGCAATGAAGCGAATTGTCCGGCAACAGTGCCGGAAAATAACTTCCTTAACAGTTCTGTTGTGCTGATGACGTCTTCCATCAACGGCAGAACAACGTTAGTGGAGCCCGGAAAACGTATCAATTTCTATGACGAGGGCGGTCCTGGAGGAGACTACTGGACAACCAATGCGTCTTGGTACCACACATTTACAGCAGAATCCGGAATAATTGTGTTGACATTCTCACAATTCTACACCGAATCCTCCTGGGACTGGATTGAACTTTACGATGGTCCGTCTTCGTCAAGTCCAAGAATATATGTGAACGGTAATTACAAATTAGGTGGAAATCTTTCCAGCCAAATGCCGTTAACAATTACTTCTTCAGGTAATAGT
>JBGURN010000226.1:0-20163 GCA_045131955.1 Bacteroidaceae bacterium | reverse complement strand
ACAACCGACGTACCTTTGCTGCCGTCAAGCCCTGGAGGGTTAGAAGGGAGCTGGCCGTGTAGGACTTACCCGATGCAAAGATACGGCATTAGGACGATATAAACCAAAATAAAATGCTAAATTTGCGCATTAGTATGGAAATGGAAGAAAGAAAAGAGAATAAGATAATAAAGATAAACGTGCTCCAGGTAGCCATGAATCTGGGAACAGCACTGGGCGTTTACCTGACGGTGTTCTACCTGCTGCTGGCCCTTGCGGTCAAGCACGCCGGCCTTTCACTCCTGGCCCTGCCCATGATGCTGGGCATCCCCGTGTTCGCCTGGTACCTGATAAGGCGTTACCGCGACAGCACCAACATTCCGTTCTTTCCGTTCCCCGTGTCATGGATGCTCTCCATCCTGACATTCCTGTTCGCCACCGCTCTCTCATGCATGGCCGCCTACCTCTACCTGCGTTTCATAGACCACGGCGAGCTGGCGCAGGCCCTCATGGAGAACCTGAGCGTCCTTATGAGTACGCAGGACGTTGCAGCACAGCAGCTTACCGACCCCGCACAGATTGAGCAATACAAGCAGTCAATGGATATGATAAACCAGAGCCTGACATGGTTCTGCCAGCTCCCGGCATCGGGCAAGACCAAGTATCTTATCCAGTCCTCGCTCATGTGGGGCAACATACTTTCACTGATCATCGCGATCATAACCGCTAAACGAATTAGACTTAAATAACATGGATATTTCAATTATTGTACCGCTGCTCAACGAGGCAGAGTCAATTCCCGAACTCTTCGCGTGGATAGGACGCGTAATGAAACAGAACAACTTCAGTTACGAGGTGATTTTTGTGGATGACGGCAGTACCGATGACTCCTGGAAGATAATTGAAGGTCTTAAGGCCGATAACCCCGAAATAGTAAAGGGTATCAAGTTCCGTCGCAACTACGGCAAGTCCCCCGCCCTTTTCTGCGGTTTCGATATGGCTCAGGGCGATATTGTGGTAACCATGGACGCCGACCTGCAGGACAGCCCCGAAGAGGTTCCCGAGATGGTACGCATGATACGCGAGGACGGATTCGACCTGGTATCGGGCTGGAAGAAGAAGCGTTACGACGGCAAGTTCAGCAAGAACATCCCCTCCAAGATATACAACTGGACCGCACGCAAGGTCACAGGCATCAGCCTGCATGACATGAACTGCGGACTCAAGGCCTACCGCAAGGAGGTGGTCAAGAACATAGAGGTATACGGTGAGATGCACCGCTACATCCCCTTCCTGGCCAAGAACGCCGGATTCGGCAAGATCGGCGAGAAGGTGGTCCACCACCAGGCACGCAAGTACGGCAAGACCAAGTTCGGTCTGGACCGATTCGTGAACGGTTACCTGGACCTCATGTCGCTCTGGTTCCTGAACAGGTTCGGCAAGCAGCCCATGCATTTCTTTGGTCTCTGGGGCTCAGCCATGTTCGTGCTCTGCTTCATCGCAATCCTTGTTATAGCGATCAACAAGCTGCTCTGCCTGTCACACGGCGTCCCCGCACGTCTCATCACCGACAACCCCTATTTCTATGTTGCCCAGACCGGTATGATAATGGGTACCCTCATGTTCCTGGTCGGTTTCCTGGCTGAGCTCGTAAGCCGCAGCTCGCAGAACCGCAACGACTACAAGATAGAGAAGGAAATCAAGTAATGAGCATACTAGACCTGATACTCCTGTCCGTAGCACTCGCCATGGACTGCTTTACCGTATCGATAACAAGCGGCCTCATTCAGCGCCGCGTGGTACTCAAGACCATGCTCGTAACAGCACTCATGTTCGGACTGTTCCAGGGCCTCATGCCCATGATCGGTTGGGCCGGCATGAGCCGTTTCAGCGGCATCATAGAGAGCTGGGACCACTGGATCGCGTTCGGCCTGCTCCTGTTCCTGGGCGGCAACATGGTACGCAGCGGATTAAAGTCCGATGAAGACGAGAAGTCATTCGACCCCTCCAAGTTCTCCACCACCGTAACCATGACCATTGCCACAAGCATCGATGCCCTTGCGGTGGGACTCACGTTCGGATGCGCCGGCTACACCACCCTAAGCAGCATCATCCTGCCTGTAGTCATAATTGCAGCAGGCTCATTCCTGTTCTCAGTGGCAGGATTCTTTATAGGCGCCTACGCGGGCCGCAAGTTCAACTTCCCGGTCGAGATCATAGGCGGAATAATACTGATTGGTATAGGCACCAAAATCCTGATAGAACACCTCACAGCAGCATAAAACGCAGCATACACTATGAAAAAGTGGCAATACATATTCCTGGCCTTCCTGGCCGTCGGAACCGTAATAATACTCTCCCAAAGCAAGCAGCAGAGCGAGCAGGGAGAACTTGAATACCGCTCCAACCAGGGCACCACATTCGGTACCTCCTACCACATCACCTACCTCTACACCCGTGACCTCCAGCCCGAGATAGAGCAGACCATGCAGCAGGTAGACCACGCCCTGAGCATGTTCAACCCCGGTTCGGTAATATCGGAAGTAAACAACTCACGTCAGGTTCAGGTGACCGATACCCTGTTCCTCAAGGTATTCCGTCGCGCCATGCAGATATCGGACTGGACCGACGGCGCATTTGACATAACGGTAGCCCCCGCAGTCAACGCCTGGGGATTCGGATTCAAACACGCCGAGAACGTAAAACAGTCAACCATAGACAGCCTCAGGGAGATTACAGGATACCGCAAGATCACCGAGAACAAGGGTCTCATAACCAAGTCCGATGACCGCATAATGCTCGACTGCAGCGCCATTGCCAAGGGATTCGGCAGTGATATGGTCGCCATGAAACTCCGCAGTCTGGGTATTGAGGACTTCATGGTGGAGATAGGTGGTGAGATTGTGCTCTCGGGCCGAAACCCCAAAGGCAACGACTGGAGCATAGGCATAAGCAAGCCTGTCGATGACTCCCTCTCCACCAACCGTGAGCTGCAGACCGTGATACAGGCCTCTAACATAGCCATGGCCACATCGGGCAACTACCGTAATTTCTACATAAAGGACGGCCGCAAGTACGCCCACACCATAGACCCTCACACCTGTCAGCCGGTAAGCCACAACCTGCTCTCCGTGACGGTATTCGCATCGGACTGCGCCACCGCCGATGCAGTAGCCACATCCATGATGGTCATGGGAATGGAAGGAGCCGAGGAGCTCTGCACCAGACATCCCGAAATCAAGGCATTCTACATCTACCAGGCTGAAGACGGCTCAACCCAGACCAGGTACTCGTTCAATTTCAACCTCTGAACCATCGGGCATCGGACCTGCCCTTAAAACAGTTCGCCACAGTCATGTTACAATTGGCTTAAGCCACTCGGCAATTCGCCAATTATACGCAGTATTTGGCCACAAATACCCGTTTTGTGTACCCTACACGCACATAATCAAATAACTTAGCGGTCACAAACACAAACCAAAAACACCTTTTTCGATATGTTGAATATTGACAATTTCATCCGCCTGTTTCAGGGCGCAGTGAAAGATTGCTGGGATCGTCCGGCGCTTAGTGATTTCCGAAAGTCAACCATCACTTACTGCGGACTGGCCGAAAGAATAGACACACTTGATATAATCTGGAAGAAAGCCGGCCTCAAGCCCGGTGACAAGATAGGCATCAACACCAAGAGTTCTGCCCTGGGTGCATCGGTATTCATGGCAGCCGTAAGCAAAGGCTATGTTGCCGTACATCTTTATAATGCATTCACACCCGCCGATACACAGCGCCTGGTAAACCACTCCGACAGCAAGATTCTCTACACCGAGAAGCGCACTTTCGATGAGATGAATTTTGACGAGATGCCTCAGGTACTCTGCGTCATTGACGGTGCCACAGGCGATGTCCTGGCAAGCCGTAACGGCGTCGGCGAGCTCTATGCCGATGGAGCCAAACTGCTGGCCCAGAAGTATCCCGCAGGTATGAAGCCTGAGGACTTCCAGGTTGCCGATCCCGATCTCGATGACGTATGCGCCATCCTCTACACATCGGGCTCAACCGGTAACCCCAAGGGCGTAATGCTCACCTACCGCAACTACACAGCCAACGTACAGGCTATCCGTCCGGGATTCCCATTCTACCCCCGCGAGAACTACCTGAGCCTGCTGCCTCACGCACACAGCTTTGGTCTGACCTGCGACGTAGTCATTCCTATGACCATGGGTATGCATGTTACCGTACTTGGCATTCCTCCCATCCCCTCAAACGTACAGGCTGCACTGCAGGAAGTTAAGCCCCGCATATTCTACGGTGTGCCCCTTATCTTCGTCAAGTTCGCCGAGTTCGTGCTGGGCGATGCCATCCGCAGCAAGGAGGGCAAGGCCAAGCTCGACAACTACAAGGAGAACCCCGAATACTGCAAGATGCTGCATGACAAGCTCATCAACGCCATGGGCGGCAACATTGAGGTGTTCGCAACAGGCGGTGCCGCCATCCCCTCCGAGGTTGAGTCACTGCTCGTATACAAGCTGCAGCTCCCCTTCATAACCGGATACGGCCTTACCGAGCTCGCACCTATCGTGTCATACGGCAAGCTTGGCAAGTATATCCCCAAGTCATGCGGTGAGTATCTGCCTGACATCATGGAGGTCAAGATTGACTCTCCCGATCCCGAGAACATACCCGGCGAGTTGCTTGTCAAGGGTGACCAGGTATTCAAAGGCTACTACAAGAACCAGGAGGCAACCGACCAGGTACTCCAGGAGGGCTGGTTCCGCACAGGCGATATGGGTACAGTTGACAAGAACCGCAACATATTCCTGCTGGGCCGCTCCAAGAACATGATCCTGGCAGGCAACGGCCAGAACGTATACCCCGAGGAGATTGAGGTCATCCTCAACGAGCTCCCCTACGTAGCCGAGTCAATCGTGCTGCAGCGTGAAAGCCGCATCATAGCCCTGATAGTACCCAACATGGACGCACTTGACAAGGCCGGACTTAATGCCGATGCCCTCGAGGCCGTCATGAAGCAGAACATAGTTCTCCTCGACTCAAAGCTCCCCGCCTACTCCACAGTCAACGGTTACGAGCTCCGTTTTGAGCCGTTCGCCAAGACCCCCAAGGGAAGCATCCGCCGCTTCATGTACAAATAATGACGGAAAACACACTATAATAAAGCAAGACTTATCTCGCCTAAGTGTCCGGCACCCACCCGCCTCAGAGCCCCTTCTGAGCCCGGTGAGTGCCGGACACCAGTTCATTTCGAGCCCATGTCCGGCAGCCACCTCCCCCAGGAGCCTCACAGGGCCGATGAGCGCCGGACACTCTGGCGGCTCCGCTCCCGGTTAATAATCCATTTTTTTGCTATATTTGCCCAAACAACCAAACGTTATGAGAACAAAGACTCTTCTTTTGTTTGCCACAGTCCTAACATTGTTCAGCAACACTGCAAGCTCACAGTTCAATGTCCGGTACCGACCCACCGATGTAGTGACATGGAGCGACTCCGTCCGCTTAAGCTGGAAGAACTTCCGTGTATCCACATCCGATGAAATAGGCGCCAAATCGATAACCCACGTCATTCTCGATGTTATTCCATTCAAACGTACAGAGGGTAGCACCATCTTTTCAGACTGCATAGCAACCGTCAACCTGGTCAGATCAAAAAGTCCCTATGACCCCATCAAGTGCGATAAGTGGGACCTCAGGTACAGTCAGCTCATATTTGACATAGCCGAACTCTCGTTAAGGGATGTCCTTACAGAAAACCTGACAAATCCCTCGAACGGGTACAGGTATGATACGAACTTTGACCGGCTCTACAACGCAAGACTCAATGCGCTGAAGCTCTGTACAGCCGACGGCCAGGATTCAGCCGCATTCTTATCCATGGAGAAAGAGGTCCGTGAAAGGCTTGCCGCCACTCCCAAGCCCTCAATCTACAGTTATCTCAATAATGACTTGATTGACAGTATCACAAACACATCATCAGTACTTGACTTCCATCTGGGTTATGCCAACGCCAACGTACTGGGGCCCCACAGCAGCGATTTCAAATCATTCCATGGCATGAGTTGGGGATTCTCGCTCCATCATAAGAAGTTCAGATATGACCTGGACTGGGAAATGTATGATGGTAAGCTTCTCAAAGAGTCATTATGGCATGACCCTGAATTGGATTACACCTGGACCGCCAACGAAAAAGTCATGATGTTAGTTATAAAGTTGGGATTGGGTTACTCCTTCCTGACTGCCAACCACCGTTTCCGCATAACGCCCAACGCAGGATTCTCAGTCTCCCAACTGAGCCAAAGCACCAGCTCCCTGAATGAGAGCAAAAAGACCGGTAATGAACAATCCAGCTATCTGCCTGGTGGTACAGGAGGTTATTGTGGTGTAGATGTTGATTGGAGGTTCCGTACGCATGTATTACCCCAAGAGATGTTAGCCCACGCCCTCCGTTTCAAGGTGTACGGCGTTTACAACGGTCATCCGCTCCTGGGAGGTCCCTGGACCCTGAATCTGGGCCTTTCTTATGTATTAACCGACAAAACACTATTCAGAGCAAGATGAAAAACCACACCTCACATATTGTCAGGCTGCTATCCTTTGCTTTGTTTGCCCTGACCGCCTCCGTTTGCCAAGCCCAGTTGCCCCAGCTCAAGCCTATCAAGCCCTGGAGCCCCACCCCCGTCAGTCCCGATGAGCTGCAGGTTCTCCACGTCTCTGACTCCACCTGGCACGGCAGCGAGTATGACATCCTTATGAATGTCACAGAGGAGAATATGAGGGTAGGAAACACCGCCTTCACCTACACACATTTCAAGTCAGGCATAGACCTTACCACATCCTGGTATGATCCCGATAAGGCCGATGAATGGATATTCCGCTACAACCAGCTCTTGTTTGACATCTACGAGATCAGTGTCATCCAACTTGAGAACGCATACAATCAAGCCCTCTCAAAAAATGATCAGGACGACATCAGACGAAAGAACACCCTGGACTACCTTACACGACGGCAAGACCTCATATCCGAGACCGTATACGGCACGGACACCGCACAGATAGCCCGCTGGGAACGCTACGTAAAACGCGAGCTCGAGATGTTCCCGAGAACCGCCCCCCAAGCGCCCCGATTTGACTACGAGAATTATATAGGATATTACATTGGAACAAACTACATGGCCCCGCTTGGCTCGGCTAGTCAAGCCTACACCCATCGGCCGAACGTCAGTGCGGGACTTGAGATAGGAATTAAGAACTACTATGTTGACCTGTCGGGATCCGGAGGAGGATATTACAACCTTCGCAAATCGGGCTTCTTTAAGAGCACCAACGGCACAAGCTGGGAGAAGGATGGAAAAATAAAAAGGATGAATGTTACACTGAACCTGGGTTACACCGTACTTTGCAAACAATACTATATGGTCACCCCGTTCGCCGGAATAGGTCATTGGCACTACGAATACTGTAAACCCGACGAAAGTGCTTCCTCCAGTGTACTGAACGGAACACTATTTAACCTGGGCTGCGACACCAACTGGATACTGTTCAACGACCACAGGCCCAGAGATAATTTTGGATTCTCCGGTTTGATATACCTCAAGCTCCGCACATTCCTCAATTATGATGCCAAAGCGACTGCCAGCAGAGAAGGAATTTGGTCACTCAATGCCGGCCTCACCCTGGGAGTCTGGTTCCACTTTCCCAAAAGATTCAACCAGAGGTAAGCCCGTCATCGCCGAGGCAACAGCCTGTCTAGGTTAACAGAGTCGAGCAAGGCCCTGTACCTTTGTTCATATTCCAGGATTACAGCCGTATCACGTCCGTATCGGCTATTTTTCTGAAACTTGAATGAAGGAATGGAATCATAGATCAGATCAAAATAATCAAAGGCAATAACATCTACGTAAATCTTAGTTTCTGTTTCCTCCGGCAATAGCCCCAGGATTCTAAAATCCGTTGACCTTAACTCATACTCTTCCATATCAAAAAGCACCCTGAGGTAACGCAGTGTCCATTCATCACAATGATCAGGATCATACCATGAAAGGAGCCTGTTTACACACGCGGTCCTGACTTTGCCTTTGAACGGCCATTTCCTGTTGCCGCGGTACCTTCCTGTTTCCCTATATGTCATAACCAGCCTTGCATACTCCTCAAGGCTGTCAGGAAGATGACGGACACTCAAATCATCCCAAGATAAAGGCTCACTGGCACTCCACTGCTTGAGTCTGAGTTCCTCATAATCCTGTCCCTGTACGGACGTAACGGCCAACAGTACGGTCATCAGCCCTATCATTATGATCAACGACTTTCTCATAGTCTTTTATTTATCCAAGTATCAATATTGAACGATATGCTCAAACCTACAGAATAACCGGTCCCGATGCCTGACAGCTGTGTCCGTGCACCGTATAGCTGGAATCGGGCTTTCTGTTCAAGATAGACCCTGTTATAGTCCCGCAACGATTCCGTATCACTTATACCGGCACTTAAAGACCGCCCCAATTTCCAGTCAAGATTGAGTCCCAGACGGTAATACTGTCCGTACAGGTCGCTATAGGCATATCTATCCGCGTTATTGGGGTCAGGCAAGTTTGTCTTCTGGCTTAACGACATATAACCGGCTCCGGCAAAGGGGGTAAGTGAAATATATGGGCGGTCCAGTACTCTATATCCTATATTGAGCGACAGGCGTGCGGCAGTCACCTTCCTTCCCTCACGCCATTGGTAATCCAACCTGGAATCATAATGGAACGGCGCATACGGCACATGACCCACATCGGCACCGGCCAAAATGAACTGTAAACTCAAATTATTGTAGTTGTAACCCATGCCCATCTGCAAACCGGGCGATGTTATCAGTTCACCGGGTAATCCGTCAACAAAATGCTCGTAAAAGAGTCCAAGTATCAAGGAGTAACCGTGCCCGCAATTGACAGGACCGGCCTTATATACTGGGTTGGGCTCAAGGGAATCCAGGAGGGCAGCGTACCTCTCCTCATACTGTCTTATGACTGACGTATCACGACCGTAACTGCTCTCCATACGGAAAGTACGCAGCCTCGCTGTCTCAATATCCTTGAAATAGTCCGACACGGCCCAGTCACCCGGGTTCAGGATGTCAACCGCTGTAAACTGCCGTCTCACAGCCTCTACAATATCGAACTGAACCTGGCTGTAACGCAGACTCCAACTGTCACACCGGTTTACATCATAGCGGTTCCTGCTCCTGAGCGTATAAGTATATGACATGCCCTCATAGTACTTGAAATTGCCCTCCTCACGCCTTACAAATCTGACGCGTGTCATAGGATTTATAGTAATTGCGGGATTGGGTTCCTGCTCATCAAGATAATCTAAGTAATTCCTGTTGATTAATCTCCTGCCCACAGGTTGCACTTTAGGAACCATGGGCGCATAATACGGAATGACAAGCGAATCAGGCACAGGATACACTCTGTATGTCGCTTCTTTCTCAGTATAATAAAGGGTAAAATCCGACCATTCGAGTTTGCCGTCTTCCCAGTATATTGTATCGGAGACTAAAGCATCACGGGCATCTGCGCCGGCGGCACTCAGGCAGGCTGACAGCATCAACATGGTTATTATCGGACAAGGTTTGTTCATAGTGCAAACAATAAATCGGTCTCTGCATGTTGTATATGACCTGTCATACAAAGTTAAAAGCGGGGACCTATGCAAGCGCAGGTCAGGGTGCGGGAGTGAGGATGGAGTTGAGGATGCTGATGGCGTTCTCCACGTCGGGAACCTGGGTGATGAGCATGCTGCGACGGCCGGACTCATCCTCACGCAGACGGCAGGTCAAGGGGTTCTGACCGGCATAGGCCAGCAGGGCTCCGAACGCGTTGCTCTGATAATAGGGGCTGTCGGGGTTGCTTATAAAGAACAGGCTCATGCGGCCGGCCTTGAGATAGATTTTCTCGATACCCAGTTCGCGACCGATGCGGCGCATGGTGACAAGACGTATGAGTTCGAGTGCCTGCTTGGGAATCTTTCCGAACCTGTCCTCCAGGCGTTCACGGAACCGCATGATATCGGTCTCACGCTCCATGCTGTCAAGCTCACGGTACAGAAGTATGCGCTCGCTGCCGTCGGGCACGAACGAATCGGGAAAACAGAGGTCCATGTCAGTCTCGACCGTGCACTCATCGACATAACGTGAGGCATCGGTAACAGCGGCGCTCCCCTGCTCTGCCTCCTGCTCCTTGAACAGATCCTGGAACTCGTCATTTTTAAGCTCGCGAACGGCCTCCTTGAGGATCTTCTGATAGGTCTCGTAGCCCAGGTCGGCTATGAATCCGCTCTGCTCGGCTCCCAGCAGGTTACCGGCACCACGTATGTCAAGGTCCTGGAGGGCCAGCTGAATGCCGCTGCCCAGCTCGCTGAAACTCTCGATAGCCTGCAGACGGCGACGTGACTCATCCGACAGGGCCGACAGAGGCGGTGCAAGCAGGTAGCAGAACGCTTTGCGGTTGCTGCGTCCCACACGTCCGCGCATCTGGTGCAGGTCACTCAGACCAAAATTCTGTGCGGAGTTCACTATGATGGTGTTGGCATTCGGTATGTCGATTCCGTTCTCTATGATGGAGGTGGCTACGAGCACATCGTAGTCATAATTTATGAATCCAGTCAGTATCTTCTCGAGTTCATCGGGATCCATCTGTCCATGACCGATGGCCACGCGTGCATCGGGCACCTCACGCTCAACGATGGCCTGCAGGTCTGCCAGTGACGATATGCGGTTGCTTACTATGAACAGCTGTCCGTTACGGCTCATCTCAAAGTTCACGGCCTCACGTATGATATCGGGACTGAACACATGGAGCTCGGTCTGGATAGGATAACGGTTGGGAGGCGGGGTCTGTATGACCGAGAGGTCTCGGGCTCCCATAAGCGAGAACTGCAGGGTACGCGGTATAGGTGTGGCGGTCATAGTGAGGACATCCACGTTGGCGCGCATCTGCTTGAGCTTTTCCTTGACCGATACGCCGAACTTCTGCTCCTCATCAATTATGAGCAGGCCCAGGTCCTTGAACTTGACCTGCTTGCCTATGAGTTTGTGCGTACCTATCACGATATCTATCTTGCCGTTCTTGAGGTCATCGAGTATGGCGGTAACCTGCGCGGCGCTGCGGGCGCGTGACAGATACTCCACCCTGCAGGGGAAATCCTTCAGGCGGTCACGGAAGGTCTGGTAGTGCTGGAAAGCCAGTATGGTGGTAGGCACGAGCACGGCCACCTGCTTGTTGTCGGCCACGGCCTTGAAGGCGGCACGTATGGCTACCTCGGTCTTGCCGAATCCCACGTCACCGCATATGAGACGGTCCATGGGGCGGCTGCTCTCCATATCCTGCTTTATGTCCTGGGTGGCCTTGAGCTGATCCGGGGTATCCTCATAGATAAAGCTGGCTTCCAGCTCGTTCTGCAGATATGAGTCCGGGCTGTAGGCGAATCCCTTCTCCTCAAGACGTTTGGCGTAGAGTTTGATCAGGTCACGGGCTATGTCCTTGATCTTGCCCTTGGTACGCTCCTTGAGGTTCTCCCAGGCGCCTGTTCCCAGTTTGTTTATATGCGGCTCCTCACCCTCCTTACCCTTGTACTTGGAAACCTTATGCAGGGCGTGGATGGATACGAACACCACGTCATCATTCTTGTATATGATCTTTATCTTCTCCTGATAACCGCCGCCCTGGGGCACGCGTACCAGACCGCCGAACCTACCTACTCCATGGTCCATATGAACCACGTAGTCACCTATCTGGAACTCCTGGAGCTCCTTGAGGGTGAGTGCCACCTTGCCGTTGCGGGCACGCTCGCTGCGCAGGTTGTACTTGTGGTAGCGGTCAAATATCTGATGGTCGGTAAAGAAACAGCTCTTGAGCAGGCCGTCGGCGTAACCCTCATGGAGGGTCTTGGGTACGGTCTCGAACTGTATGTTCTCACCGCGTTCCGTGAATATATCCCTCAGACGGTCGCCCTGCTTGGGGTTATCGGTCAGGATATAGAGTTTGTAGCCCTTGACTATATACTCGGTCAGAGTCTTGGATACAAGGTCAAAGTTCTTGTGGAACAGCGGCTGCGGCGTGGTCTGGAAACTGATGGTGACGGCAGCCACTCCGGTCGGTTTGTTGCCGAACTCAATAACGCGGTAAGCTGTGGTCTTACGCAGGAAATCCTGTGCTGTGAGCAGGCTCGGCATCTCCACCGGCTCGGGATTCTCGCTGGCAGCGGCAGTGACCTGACGCATGCGGGCGGCCAGACTCTCCTGGTCCGATACCTCCTTACCGACCGATGTCATACGATCCGCGGTCAGGAGCAGGTCCTTTACAGCCAGCAGGGCATCGGCCGGAAGGAAATCCATGAGCGATACCTGTGCGCCCTCCACCTTATCCATATCGGGCACTATGACCACGCTCTCCTTCTTCTCGGTCGAGAGCTGCGTATCGACAGAGAACTGGCGTATGCTGTCTATGTCATCACCAAAGAAATCCAGTCTGAGGGGGTATTCCGATGAGAACGAGAACACATCCAGTATGCTGCCGCGCAGGGCGAACTGCCCCGGCTCGTAGACATAGTCCACACGGTTGAATCCCAGCGCCATGAGACGCTCCTGAAGCTCCTCGCGGTCCAGGGTATCACCTACCTTGAGCGATATGGACTTGTCCTCAAGGCTGGAGCGTGACACCACCTTCTCGGCCAGTGCATCCGACGAGGTCACGATAACCAGCGTGGGGGCATCGGGCTCAAGCGTGGTGAGACGGCTCAGCACCTCGGTACGCAGTATCTCGCTGGCATCGTCTTTCTGTCCGTACTTGGCGGCGCGGCGGTAGGCCGAGGGGAAATAGAGCACCTGACTGTCGCCCATGGTCTGCACCATGTCATGATAGAAATAGGCGGCCTCCTCCTGGTCGTTGAGTATGGCCAGCAGGCAGCTGCGGCGACAGTCTGAAGCCACTGCAGTAAAGAACATAGGTGCGGCCGACGCATAAAGACCCTGCAGAAAAACGTTTCCGTCACGTTTTCCCGCAAGTTCCCTGAGCAGCGCCTTGGTCTGTGCCAGGCTGCTGTAGAGGGCACTCATATCAGTAAGTGTCATTCCCAATATGACCTGTTTTTCTTGGACTCTGCAAAAGTAGTAAAAAGGGCTTATTAAATAATAGCTTTATAAAAGAATCAACCCTCTTTTGGTTGGTATTCTCAAATTGTAAATGTATCTTCGCAATATGAAAACCGTCCTTTGGAATAAGGACATCAAGGACCTAAACAGATACTCTATGAAAAAGAGTGACAGCATAGTTATAATACCTACTTACAACGAGAAGGAGAACATTGAGAATATCATCCGCGCCGTACTTGCGCTCGATGACTATTTCAGCATACTGGTCATTGACGACGGCTCGCCCGACGGCACCGCAGCCATCGTGAAGGGACTGATTGAGAGTGAGTTCAAGGACCGTCTGTTCATAGTGGAACGCTCCGGCAAGCTTGGCCTGGGTACCGCATACATTACCGGTTTCAAATGGTGCATAGAGCGCGGCTATGACTACATATTCGAGATGGATGCCGATTTCTCACACGCTCCCGCTGACCTGCCCCGCCTTCTGAATGCCTGCCGCAATGAGGGCTATGACGTAGCCATAGGCTCCCGTTACGTAAGCGGCGTGAATGTGGTCAACTGGCCTATGGGACGCGTGCTCATGTCATATTTCGCATCACGTTACGTACACTTTGTTACCGGCCTGCCCATCCATGACACCACTGCCGGATTCAAATGCTACCGCCGTCAGGTACTCGAGACCATTGAACTTGACAAGATACACTTTAAGGGATACGCCTTCCAGATTGAGATGAAGTTCACCGCCTACAAGTGCGGGTTCAAGATCAAGGAGGTGCCCGTAATATTCGTGAACCGCGAGCTTGGAACATCAAAGATGAGCGGCGGCATATTCAGTGAGGCATTCTTCGGAGTGATCCGCCTCAAGGTATCAAGCTGGTTCAGAAAATATCCACAGAAACAATCCTGAGCACTATGAGCAAGATTCTCATCAAGGACGCCATGGTGGTCAATGAAGGACAGACGCAGCAAGCATCGGTCCTGATTGAGAATGATATCATAGAGGGTATTTACACCGGTGACTGTCCGCAAGCCGATACTGAGATTGACGCACGTGGCATGTGGCTGCTTCCGGGCGCCATTGACGACCATGTACATTTTCGCGATCCCGGCCTGACACATAAGGCCGATATGGGATCAGAGAGCCGTGCAGCCGCAGCAGGTGGCGTGACATCGGTGTTCGATATGCCCAACTGCATACCGCAGACCGTAACGCTACAGACTCTCGATGAGAAATTCTACCGCGCAGCCGAGTGCTGTCTGGTAAACCACTCGTTCTACCTGGGCGCCACACGTGACAACCTGGATGTCATAGAGAACCTGGATCCCGGTCATGTATGCGGCGTAAAACTGTTCATGGGTTCAAGCACGGGCGGCATGCTGCTCGACGACCGCGACTCGCTCAAGGCTCTTTTCAAGTCCAGTCCCGTACCTGTTGCGGCACACTGTGAGGAGAGTTCCATCATAAACGCCAACATGGAGCGTTACACCGCGGAATGCGGCTGTGAGCCCCCTGTGGAGTATCATCCGCTCATACGCAGCGAGGAGGCCTGTTACGCATCGACCTCCAAGGCACTTGACGTGGCCGCAGGCACGAATGTGCATCTGCATGTGCTGCATCTCACCACCGCCCGTGAGCTGGAGCTGTTCCAGGCCGGTCCCGTAGAGGGTAAACAGTTCACCGCCGAGGCCTGCCCCGCACATCTGTGGTTCACCGATCAGGATTACCGCACCAAGGGTACACTCATAAAATGCAACCCCGCCGTCAAGACACAGGCTGACCGCGACGCCCTGCGCCGTGAGCTCACCGGCGGACGCATAGACGTGGTCGGCACCGACCATGCTCCGCACCTGTTCCTTGAAAAGCAGGGAGGTTGCCGCACGGCTGCATCGGGCATGCCCGTACTGCCCTACTCCCTGCCTGTCATGCTTGAACTGACCGAGCAGGGTGTGCTGAGCATCACCGATGTGGTACGCCTCATGTGCCATAATCCCGCCAAACTCTTTAAGGTTAAGGAGCGCGGATTCATCCGTGCAGGTTACAAGGCTGACCTCACGCTGGTTTCACGCAGCGACGAGGGCTGGACGGCCGATGCAGAGAACAACCACACCAAGGCACGCTGGAGCCCGTTCGAGGGTGAGCAGTTCCGCTGGAAAGTTTGCAAGACCTGGGTGAACGGCAACCTGGTTTATGACGAGGGCCGTTTTGACACGGAGATTAAAGGACAGAAAATTGCTTTTGAAAGATGATTAAGATACTCTACCTTATATATCAGATCTGTTTTGCACTGCCTGTAATGATTGCAGTGACCATCCTGGTGGCTCTCACCACCATGATCGGCTCAATATTCAACGACCGTTTCTGGGGTTACTGGCCAGGTATGATCTGGGGCAGGCTCTTTTACGCCTTATTCCTTATTCCTATCCGTATTGACGGACGTGAGAATATAGTGAAAGGCCAGTCATACGTGATTGCCGCCAACCACCAGAGCTATTGGGACGCGTTCCTCATGTACGGTTTTATAGGCATACCGTTCAAGTGGGTCATGAAAAAGGAGCTGGGTAAGATCCCGTTCGTAGGCTGGGCATGCTACATGGCCGGTCACATACTGATAGAGCGCAGTTCAAGGGTCAAGTCAATGGAGAGCATCCGTAAGGCTGAGTCAAAACTCAAGAACGGCATGTCAGTGGTGATATTCCCCGAGGGCACACGTACTCCTGACGGCAAGATGGGACGATTCAAACGCGGTGCTTTCCTTATATCACAGGAGCTGGAGCTCCCTATCCTGCCCGTGACCATTGACGGAAACTATGATGTCATGTCACGCCACGCATGGCATGTGAGCTGGCATCCGGTACACATGACCATACACGCACCTATACCCGCTCAGCCTAATGCAGGACTTACGGAACAGGAGCAGACAGCCGTCATGAATGAGACTGCACAGAAAGTAAGTGAAATAATTCAGGGGACCCTTGACAAGGGTTACTGATCCTTCCGGACGTATTTCATACGCTCGGTATATCCTTTAACGTAAGAGTTGGCCAGGAACTCCTGGGGAGCGGCATCAAGGATTCTCTTAAGGAGTGAGGGGATCTCTGTGGTGGGTGCTACGCTCAGCATCATGAACACGCCTACGGCAGCAGGTTCCTTATAGTTCTTGGACATGAACGAGCAGATCATCTCTTCACAGTCACCCACAATGCTCAGGAGTGAATCCTGAATCATCTGCAGCGATACTGCATCGGACTGGATATCACGTGAAAGACGTTTCTGTGACACCTCCTCATAGCGGTTGTCACATGCGGTCTTGTCTCTGAGGAAACTAAAGAACAGGTCGTTCTGGCGTGTGCCTGAAACCGTATTGCCGGTTGGCGTGAGTCGGATGGTGGCATGTCCCTTCTCCACATAGACCGGAACGATGGGGTACTCATCCTTGCAGAGGAATACGAGTTTGATGGAGTCAACGCATCCCTTCATGAGGAAACGTCCGTTCTCAACCTTGCAGGAGTCTATTCTGGTGGTTCTCCAGGGGAGAAGTTCTGTGAGATAAAGCTGACGGCCTTCATAGCCGATGGACTCGACAATACCGTCAATCCTGTAATTGCCTGAGCATGACGAGATTGCAAGCAGGGCGCCTGCAGCTACAAGAATTGATTTAACGTATTGTCTTAACATGTCCTTTATACTTTATTTATGATGTGCAAAATTACAACACATCATAAAACAAGAAGTAGTTTTATTATTCTTTAATGCAAAGCGCGGATAGAGCCGCTAAAAGTTGTTAAAACCTTTAGATTCTTTTTAAAATCCGATGCAGTTGAAAGGGTTATTCCTCTGATTTTGAGGACTCGCGCTCCATTCGGAAAGAGGAGTAAAGTTCAAATATGGCGCCGATGCAGAGGGTGACTATCCAGTTGTTCCTGCGGGTGAGTTCCAGAAGGAAGGAGTTCAGGCTTCCGCCCTTGCCGGGATTCATGAGCAGGTATGAGTGGATGGGCTCGGCGTGCATGAGTACCGCTGTAAGGAGCAGGAAAATGGCACCCAGGATCTGCTGAGCGCGGAGACGCCTGATAATCACGCTGCTGCCCGTGTATCGGTCCGCAAACTGGCCGACGGCGAACATTATGGAGCCCACCATATACAGGTAAGGAGCATAGCTCCAGCCTGTTATGAACACGGCGGCACCAAACAGGAGCAGCACTCCGCCAACGGTTATGAACGCTTCAATAAGGCGATTGTCTTTCTTATCCATCTCTCAGTCTTGCTCTATGAACAGGTCTTCATCGGCACGGTGCATGTTGTACCGCTCGCGTGCTATCCTCTCGGTGACCGTAGTGTCGTTATTCAGGTCCTGGAGCAGCAGCTCGTTGCGCTGCTTGAGTTCCGAGCTCTCACGCAGCTGTTCCTGAAGGTCGCGGATCTGGCGTTTGAGCACCATACGCTTGACCAGGCTGTTGTCGCTTGCCACGAGTATGACTACAAGGAACAGGCCGACCACAATAAGGTATTTGTACCTGGCCAGAAATGATTTGAGTTGTATAAGGAATCCGTTGTCCATAAGCTCTCGTAGCGACATGCAAAAATAACTTATTTTTCTGAGTGGGACTTGGGTTGGCAGCCGAAAAAATCAATATCTTTGTATATGATATGGACGGCTCAACGAGACCCCGCGCGGGTGCATCGGCCCCGCCCTATCTCAGGGAATATTAATTCATTATGGAAGACTACATAGTATCAGCCCGTAAGTATCGGCCCGTAACGTTTGACAGCGTGGTAGGACAGAATGCGCTGACCACCACACTCAAGAACGCCATCAGCTCAGGCAAGCTGGCCAACACCTACCTGTTCTGCGGTCCCCGCGGCGTAGGCAAGACCACATGCGCCAGGATATTCGCCAAGACCATAAACTGCACCAACCGCGGTGCTGACGGCGAGGCCTGCGGCGAGTGCGAGTCATGCAAGAGTTTCAGCGAGGAGCTCCGCTCTTATAACGTGTTCGAGCTCGATGCCGCCAGCAACAACTCGGTCGATGACATCCGTAACCTGACCGAGCAGGTGCGCATACCGCCCATGAACGGCAAGTACAAGGTTTATATAATCGATGAGGTTCACATGCTCTCGACCCAAGCCTTCAACGCCTTCCTCAAGACTCTGGAGGAGCCGCCCAAGTATGCCATATTCATACTGGCCACCACAGAGAAGCATAAGATCATCCCAACCATCCTGTCACGTTGCCAGATATACGATTTCAGCCGTATAAGCAACCAGGATATCATAGGGCATCTGGAGTCAGTGGCTCAGAAAGAGGGCGTAAAGACTGAGAAGGAGGCCCTTGCAATCATAGCCGAGAAGTCTGACGGCGGCATGCGTGACGCCCTCTCCATATTTGACCAGGTGGTAAGCTTTACCGGCGGTCAGGTGACCTATCAGAAGACCATCGAGAACCTGAATGTCATTGACTACGAGTATTATTTCAAGCTCACCGATATGTTCCTTGAGAAACGTATCCCCGACTCCATGGTCCTGCTCAATGACATCCTGGCCAAAGGATTTGACGGCAGCCACCTCATAAGCGGCCTGATGCTTCACCTGCGTAACCTGCTGGTAAGCCGTGACGCTGTCACCATCCCCCTGCTCGAGGTGAGTGACGAGATGCGTGAGCGCTACAAGGCACAGGCAGCCAAATGCTCGCAGAAGTTCCTGTACCGCGCTCTCAAGATCTGTAACGACTGCGACCTGAACTACCGCATAAGCAAGAACAAGCGTCTGCTCGTGGAGCTCACGCTCATACAGGCGGCTCAGGCCGATGAAGACGATGACAGTAGTGGGCGCAAGCCCAAGAGACTGAAACCCATCTTTAAAAAGACAGCTGCCGGCAATCAGGCAGCTCCGGTAGCGGCAGAGCCCAAGGCCACCGCCAAGCCGGTCACAGCGAAGCCCGTCATGCAACCTGCAGCTACTGCACAGACAGCAGCACAGCAGGAGCCTGCAAAACCGGCCCGCAAGAACGTCATACCCACCATCAAGGGTGGCAATATATTCACGTCAATCTACGGAAACAAGCCCGCCGGGCGTCCGGAGCAGCCTCACGGCCGTCAGACCGTGCAGGTGATTGACACCGAGGAGCATCCCGCCAAACCACTGACTGCAGACCAGCTGCAGAACTGCTGGAATGACTTTGCCGCTACCCTGCCCCGTCAGGATACGCCGCTCAAGAACCGTATGATAAACTGCCATCCCACCATCAAGAGTGCCACGTCGTTTACCGTCCTGGCCGGCAACCCCATGATGGCCGACGAGCTCAGGGACGCCCAGGACCGCATAATACGCTATGTCCAGCCGCACTTCAACAACCCCGCCATACAGATGGAGATTGAGGTGGACCTGTCGCGCAACGTGGATCACATTCTCACCCGTGAGGAGCAGTACAAGCAGATGAAAGCCGGCAACCCCGCGCTGCAGGAGTTGGAGAAGGTGTTCGGCTTAGAGCTCCGCTACTAACTTCACATTGGGGACGGTTCCTAATGTTATAGTTTTGCAGTAAAATCAAAAAAGCAGGCCGAGAAACTCGGTCTGCTTTTATGTAAATGCTGTAAAAACTATAACATTAGGAACCGTCCCCGGTGTTGCAATCCGGCGGCAGCTCACTTTTTGAAGTTTGCAACAAACTCAATGCACTCGCGGATCTTCTGCTCAATAAAGCCAAAGTCTCCGTTAGCAATAACGTCCTTGGGAGTAAGCTGTGAGCCCAGACCTACGCAAGCCACACCTGCCTTGAACCAGGCCTCCAGACTTGCAGGCTCCGGTGACACGCCGCCTGAGGGCATGATCTCAGTCCAGGGGCAAGGACCCTTGATGGCCTTGACGAATGAAGGACCACCAACCTCTGTACCCGGGAATATCTTGACAATCTCGCAGCCCAGCTCCTCGGCCAGGTTGATCTCAGAGAGTGTTCCGCAACCGGGAATCCACGCGATCTTGCGGCGGTTGCAGGTCTTGGCCATATCGGGATTGAGACTGGGTGATACTATGAAGCCTG
>JBGURN010000225.1:0-1677 GCA_045131955.1 Bacteroidaceae bacterium | reverse complement strand
AGCACAGGACAGCCAGTTCATCCTGAACGCCCAGGTAAGCAAGCTGCTCTTCAACAATGCAGTAACCCTTACCGTTAAGGCTTACGATCTTTTGAACAAGGCAAAGAACCTTACCGTTACAGATACTGCCAACTACAGGTTAGAGTCAATCAACAACACCCTTGGTAGGTACGTGATGGTATCACTTACCTTCAGGTTTGGAAACTTTGGTAACATGAAGAAAGGACGCGGTCCCATGGGCGGTGGCCCCGGTCCCGGCGGACGTCCCCCGCGCTTCTAGTCCTTATAGTATAGATCTTTGATCACAAGGGCGCTCAGCGTCATTCCAAAAATAGCTGTAATCGGGGCCGTAGAGCCGTTGGTTACAGCTTTTTTTGCATCCAGCGGGCTGTCGACATCTCCGCTGCCGGCGCGGACCGTACCCTTGTTGGGAAGGACTTCGTCGTCATAGATGCAGTAGAACTTTTTGTCCGGCATTATGCCTTTCTGATGCATCCTTTTGCGGATGGCGGCGGCAAGAGGGCAGCCGCGAACCTTCCAGAACTCTGCCACGCGAACCTTTGTTGGGTCCACCTTGCATGCTGCACCCATGGCGCTGAACAGTTTGGCCTTTGAACGACTGGCTGTAACAAGAAGGTAGAGTTTATCCTTCAGGCTGTCGATGGCGTCAATAATGTAGTCGTAAGAATCAAGGTTGAAACTATCCGACGTCTGGTCAGAATAAACCTCCTGGATGGCGGTAATCTCCGCCTCCGGGTTAATGTCCAGCAGCCTTTCGCGCATGGCCTCGGCTTTTGACCTGCCAATTGTCTTTACCGTTGCCATCAGCTGCCTGTTAAGATTCGTCGGGTTGACGTTGTCTGCATCGACTATGGTCAGGTGGCAGATGCCGGAACGGACAAGCCCTTCTGCGCACCAGCTGCCCACGCCTCCAAGACCAAAGATAATAACCTTGGCATCCTTGAACCTTTGCATGATTTCGTCACCCACAAGAAGGCGGGTTCTGTCGTAAAGGGCGTTCTCCATAGTCTATTTTCTCAGGTTTTTGGGAATGAAACGGCGGCTTATAAGAATAAGGAGCAGCAGCACGAACATAAGGCCGCAAATCCTGCCAACGACATCTCCGGTCCTTACAAAGAAGGTAATGTCGTCATGCAGGGCTATCTTGCCCGTAAGGACAGTTTTCTCCATCCATGGACCGCGAGCCTCTACTTCTCCAAGACTGTTGATGAAGCCGGATATGCCGGTGTTGCCGCAGCGGGCTATGTCG
Source organism: Bacteroidaceae bacterium (assembly GCA_045131955.1). Taxonomy (GTDB): domain Bacteria; phylum Bacteroidota; class Bacteroidia; order Bacteroidales; family Bacteroidaceae; genus Colenecus. The sequence continues at coordinate 407 of JBGURN010000225.1, read as the reverse complement.
CGGCGCAGCTCAATTGCGCGCAGGCGGGCATAGCTGAAGTGCTGCCTGTAGCCGGGAGTATCGCCCCACCAGGCGTCGTTGGTTATGATGGTCAGGGCCCTGGCTCCTTTGCGTACATAGCCGGTGCAGTATTCTCCGTATATGGATTCATAGCAGATGGCGCAGCCTACGGGAATTTTGGCCCCGTCCCTGCTCACTACATCCAGAAGCGAAATCTCATCCTGGGCAACGTCCCTTGCCATATATCCGCCCAACCAATTGTCCAGCGGAATAAAGATCTTGGGGTAGGGGGTAAGCTCCGTTCCAAGGACCAGTTTTGATTTATGGAAAATCTGGCTGCGGTCCGTGCCGTCCAGCATCAGTGCAGAGTTATGGGTGTTGAACCAAATGCCTTCTCCGGCCTGCCA
>JBGURN010000224.1:0-1689 GCA_045131955.1 Bacteroidaceae bacterium | reverse complement strand
TTGACGAGGTGTCGGGACTGCCCTCTGCAATCGGCCACCATGTCATCGAGGACATGATCAAAGTGGGCGGGAAACAGGCCGGACGCTACGTCTCAATGTATCTCTGCCAAGACCGTCTTCCCTTCACTTTCTGCCTGGTTGAGGGCATTGGATATGACGGGAATTCAGGCGACGTCTATCCGTTGTCAGCATCTTGCCGCTTTGCCAACGGCGGTATTGGCTCGTTTTACGCGGAGGAGAACGGCGAGGTTATCTACGAGGGGCTGACTTACGATGCCCCTGCCCCTGATCCATACCTGAGTATCCTCCCCATCGCCCGTGAGGGCGTGAAGTGGGTGAACGAGCGAGTTGTAATCGACCACGGCAAGGAGACAAGGTCCTACTACACCTACGAGTTCAAGAATGGAAGCCGTATGCCAATCTGCTACCAGTACACGGGTGATGTCCTTGATGAGAATACTGCCACGGTCGCGGCAACCCTGGTCTGGTGGACACATGACCTGGAGTACTGCTTCAATTACGAGTTCATGAACAATGTGCCTTACGCTGCCGTAAAAGAAGAAAGGCGTGACATGGTGAACTATGACTTTTATTGCCCAAATTTCTACGGCTCATACCACTTTGCCCATTACGATGCAACGATAGATTTCCTCAGTACGGAGAACTACTACATCACCCACCAGAACGATGAATTCCTGACACGGGAGAACTTTATCAAAGTGGAGCCGCTGGTGATTGAAGGCAGGGAGTGCTGGCGCTACGCCTACATCGGTGAGGACGGCGAGCCGCTGGCCTACATCACCGAGGGCATCGGCTTTGACAGCCGCGACATGGGCGACCTGCTGACACCGTTCACCCGCAAGCCCGACCCCGATGCCGAGCATCAGGAGTACTGGGGCCTGAGCCACGTCATCAAGGACGGCGAGATCATCTACAAGGGCATGCGGTATGACGCCGCTATGTTCGAGGGCACTAAGGGTGATGTGAACGGTGACGGCAAAGTGGACATCAGCGACGCGACAGCGTTGATCGACCTGCTGCTGCAAGATCATGCCATGTTCAGGAGCCCGTGCGACCTGGACGGCAACGGCCTTCTTGGCATCAACGACCTGACCGGCCTGATTGACCTGCTGCTGGCTGGCAACGAGTGATTTCGGACTCATTTTTATCTTAAATATGGTTTAGTATTAATTGAGTGCCGCAGCGCGGCACATCTTTCTCCCCGAACAGGGAGGAAGAGAATGTTCCTTATTTGGAGAACACACATTTGATCCTGAAAAGCCCGCCGGAGGTCCACACATCTGCCTCTGGCGGGTTTTAAACTACGAATTACACGAATTATGCGAAGGGCATCCGCGCTCATGACTTTTTCAAACAACCATAACAACCCTTATACAACCGAAACAACTTTTTTATATTGAAAACAAGAAATACAAGAAACACAATATTTTGATAATCAATTTATTGTATATCTTGTAATTCTTGTCTTCTTTTTCTAACGGCGAATTATAAGGATTAAGCGAAGTACTACAGCCTCTCCATGATTGCTCGCAAAGGCTTGCAATCCGTGCGGATGCAAAATAATATGGTTGTAATTGTTGTTACACAGGTTGTTACGGTTGTTTGAAAATACTCCCAAACGAATCTCACGCAAAGCCGCTAAGTATTTTATATTCAGCATGATAATTG
>JBGURN010000223.1:0-1953 GCA_045131955.1 Bacteroidaceae bacterium | reverse complement strand
TCCGTAGTCAGATGCTCTATTCAGTTAAGCTACGGAACCAACGCGCTTCCTTAAAAGCGGTGCAAAGATACGGCTTATTTTGGAATTTGGAATACTTTCCGGCGGTTTTTTTGATAAAAAACATGAATTATTTTCAGCCCGATTTATAACGGAGTGATTATCATGTATGTAGTCAGAGTACGCCCAGAGCACATAATTGGGCTCTTGTCTGCTCTGCTGTGCCGGGAAATACAATTCCGCTCATGCCGATGGTGATTGCGGCGTTCACGTTATCGGCACGGTCATCGATAAATACGCACTCGCTAGCCTCCAGTCCGAACTTGTCGAGCAGCAGTCGGTAGATGTCCAGTCCCGGTTTAGCCAGGTGGACACGGCTCGAGACAACGATATTGTCAATGCTGCCTATCGTGCTGTAACGGCGACGGGCTTCATCGAATGTCTCGTTAGGCCAGTTGGTAAGTCCGTAGACCCCTACTCCTTTCTCCTTGAGTTCCTGTATGAGCTCGAGCATGCCCGGAATCTCGCCGTGAATCATCTCGAACCAGCGGTCGCGGAAGGCGGCTATGGCATCGGCCCAGTCGGGAAACCGGCGCTGCAGGTCGGCGACGCATGAATCCATGGTCTCTCCGCTGTCTATACGGGTGAACCACTCGCGGTTGCATATATGGCTGGTGAAATAGTCGCATTTGGCCTCATCGCCGCCAAAGAACGGCAGGAAAAGGTATCTGGGCTGCCAGTCTATGAGCACGTTGCCGAAATCGAATATGACGTTCCTGATCATTCTGCACTGACTGAAGTGGAATCGGCTACGGCATAGCTTGCCAGGATGCTGTCGGATAAGACATAGCCTATCTTTTTCATGTTATCCCTAACCGTAGTCAGATACTCATGCATATCCTCCTTCCTGATGGGATCAACGGCAGGAAGATCCATACGCAACGGGTCAATGGCGGTACCGTTCTTGAATACGCGGTAGTCAAGATGTGGACCGGTCGCAGTGCCTGTCATGCCAACATAGCCGATGAGCTGACCCTGCTTGACGTGAGTACCGACCTGGATGCCGCTGGCAAATCCGCGCAGATGCATGTATTCGGTGGTATATGTGGAGTTATGCTTGATCTTGATGTAGTTGCCGCCGCCCTTTGTGTCCCAGGCCCTGGCAGTCACCACGCCATCGCCGACCGAGTAGACAGGCGTGCCTGACGGGGCCGCATAGTCAACTCCGTGGTGTGCACGTACAATCTTCTTTATGGGATGCAGGCGGGCGTTTGAGAACCTGGAGCTGATGCGTGAATAGCTCAGCGGCGCCTTGAGGAAGGCACGTCTGAGACTGGTGCCGTTCTCGTCAAAGAACTCGCCGCGGTCCTCGCGGTATCTGTATCGGAATGCCAGATGATCCTTGCCGCCTGTAATGAAATTGGCTGCCAGGATATTGCCCGTACCGACCAGGACCGTATCGGCATAAATCTCCTCGAAATAGACGCAGAACGAGTCCCTCTGCTGGATTCCAAAGAAGTCAATGGTCCATGAATATACGTCCGATAACATACCGGCCAGCTCGGGAGCGGCGCCCTGGTCCATCATGGCGTTCCAAAGTGATGACTGTATGCTTCCGCTTATGAAACGGCGCAGGGTATCGGTCGGAATGGAGCCCAGATAGCTGTATATGCTGTCTGTAAGCGAATAGACCACATAATCCACCTTGGATATGTCATATACGAAATATCGGGCCGATGCCAGGGAATCCCGGTCGTAGATGATATGATAAGGCTTGCCTGCCTGTATCTTGCGTACGCTCCAGCTCGATTCCGACTGGCGGTCCAGAAAATGGATTGTCTGGGCCGATACGCCATTACGCACCAGAATATTGGAGAGCAGCTCGTTACGGCCTATGACGCCGTCATAGACGTCAAGGCTGTCAATGACTATGCCCCAACGCCTGACAGGCTCGGG
>JBGURN010000222.1:0-1628 GCA_045131955.1 Bacteroidaceae bacterium | reverse complement strand
GCCGCTCATGGTAGGTCTTCCCGTGATGTCGTCCCTGTACAGCCTGAAGACTTCCTTCATGATATCGTCGGCATAGTCATCATCATTTCCGTACTTAGGAGTCTTGTTGGTGACCATGTTGAGTATCTCCTCATGGCCTTCGAAGTTGTCATCCATTGCCTTGAGAAGCTCGTCCATCGTGAAGTTGTGGTTATCGTATATGTTGTACTTGATGGCTGCCAGGCAGTCAGTGATGGTCCCGATACCTACTCCCTGGATGTACCTTGTGTTGTATCTTGAGCCGCCGTTGTTGTAGTCCTTGCCCTTCTTTATGCAGTCATTTGTCACGATCGACAGGCAAGGAGCCGGCATGTACTGCGCGTAGAGTTTCTCTATCACGTTGTTGCCGCGCACCTTGACGTCCGCCATGTAGTGCAGCTGTCTGGCGAAAGCGTCCCAGAGTTCTTCATAAGTCTTGAAGTCGCGCGGATCGCCCGTCTTGAGGCCAAGCTGCTGTCCGCTCTGCGTGTCGTATCCGTTGTAAAGCGTCAGCTGGAATATCTTAGGTATATTGAAGTATCCTGTGAGGATGTACGCCTCGTTGCCCCAGCTTCCCGTCTCGACGCAGCCGGAAGAACCTCCCTGGCGCGCGTCCAGGAGGGTCTTGCCCGCGTTCAGGAGCTCCTGAACTATCTCATCGGTATTGTAGAATGCCGGCTGGCCCCATCCTTCTCTGGATATCTCACAGGCTCTCTTCAGGAATCTGTGCGGAGTCTTTTTGCTGATCTGCACGTTTGAATTAGGCTGTACCAGCTTCATTTCGTCCATGCAGTCAAGGATCAGATAGCTGACAGCGTTTACGCCGTTGCTGCCGTCCTCTTTGATACCGCCGGTATTGATGTTGGCAAAGTCTGTATATGTACCGCTCTCCTTGAGCGTGACGCCTACCTTTACAGGCGCCGGCTGGTTGTTGAACTTGACCCAGAGGCACTCCAGGAGTTCAAGCGCTCTCTCGTCATCCAGTATGCCGTCCTCTACGTCCTTTGCGTAGTACGGGTAGAGATGCTGATCAAGCCTGCCCGGGCTGAAAGCGTCCCAAGGGTTGAGCTCAGATGTGACCGCGAGATGGGTGAACCAGTAAAGCTGGATCGCCTGCCAGTAAGTCTGCGGCGCGTGGGCCGGTATGACGTCAAGGTTGGCTGCCATCTGCTCGAGCTCAGCCTTGCGAACCGGGTCCGTGCATTTCTCCGCCTCTTTCTCAAGCAGTTCCTGATATCTCTTGCCAAGAATCATGACGGCGTCGCAGTCGATAAGCATCGCCTCAAGCTCGTCTTTTTTGGTGACCGCGTCTACATCGTTCATGAAGTCGAGATCGTCGATCGCCTTATGTATTTCAGTCTTGTATTCCGCGTAACCTTTGGTGAACACGTTCTTACCGCCGCAGGTGTGCCCCGGGCCTCTCTGTTCCATGAACTCGGTGAACATGCCCGCAGCGTAGCATTCCATCCATTCTTCCGTCATGCCCGCAAGGATCTTGTCCCTCATGGACTTGCCTCTCCAGAACGGGATGATGATCTCTTCCTGATCCTTTAGATCCTGCTCGGTCACGCTGTAGTTGACTACAGCGCGGTCGTTCATGATGTGCATGT